>DULZ01000023.1 GCA_012840125.1 Clostridia bacterium
CAAAGTGTATAACCTGGGCATCAACGTGCCTTCCATGAATTTTATCAACAAGGCCCTGGAGGTCCGGGCCGATATCATCGGGCTGTCCGCTTTTCTTACTTCCACCATTCCCTATCTCAAGGAAGTGCTGGATTACCTGCGGGATATGGGGCTGCGCCGCCGGTTTAAAGTCATCATAGGCGGTTCGGAGACTTCTGCCGAACTGGCCAAAAAGATCGGCGCCGACGGGTGGGCCCCCAACGCGGTGGAAGCGGTGGCCCTTTGCCACCGGCTCCTGGCAGGAAAAGGAGGATAACAAACGGCTCCCCTGGCAGCGGGAGCCGCCAGGGGAGGGGAAGCGGTGACAAATCAAGTTATTTGCCCAGGTCTTCCGTCAGGATTTGGGCGATCTGGGGGCATACCAGGTGTTTCGTAGTGGTGTTTTCTCCGGTGACGAAAGTCGCCACTACATTGGTTTCCGACCCGTAACTGGTCAGGCGGATTTCGCCCTCCGTCAGTGTGATAGTCATGGTGTAACCGGCGATCATCATGATGTACGGTGACTCGTCTTCCTTCGCCTGGTTGAGGGCGGCGACAATTGCTTCCACTTCAGCCGGGCCCAGTTCCCGCACCGGTTCACCGTTTAAATTGGTTAGTTCAACGGAGACCACATCGCCGGGCAAGAGGCCCTCCCCGGAAGAGGGCAGGAAACCCGTCACTCCGCCGGCGCAGCCGGTGAACACCAAGGCAAGGCCGATGAATAAGGCCATCATCATGAGGCTCTTTTTTTGCATGGTAACACTCCTTAATTATAATCTTGTGTAAGAGAAAGCCAAATAACAACCTCCGGAGTGTCTTGGCTTGTTTCGTATCTATTGACGTAAAAGGCAGGAAAAGGTTCCCTCTCCGGGTTAATAGTTTTTCCCATGCAGGCTCGCCGGCAGTTTGTGATCCAAGCCGCCGGTGTTAAGGGGGAAAAGGGGATCCCCCGCTGTCCCGCCGGATTCGCCCCGGCCCGGCGGGCTGAGTGCCTGCAGCCCGGGAAAGAATTGTCTTGTTAATTAAGATAACTTTGTTTTATAATAATTATACAAAAATAGAATTTTTTGAGGTAGGGAGGGGTAGCGGTGAAGGAGATACTGGTGCGGGCGGAAAACTGCCTGGGGTGTAAAAGCTGCGAACTGGCCTGTGCAGTAGCCCATTCCGAAAGCCAGGACCTGTACCGGGCCATCTGGGAAAGTCCCAGGCCCCAAAAGCGGGTCTTTGTGGAAGGCGACGGGGTCTACAACTTCCCCCTGCAATGCCGCCAGTGCGCAGACAGGCCTTGTGTCCATGCTTGCATGGCCGGAGCCATGTATCTGGATGAAGCCACCGGCCTGGTGCAAATGGATCGAACCCGCTGTGTTGGCTGCTGGATGTGTGTAATGGTTTGTCCCTTCGGCGTCATTGCTCAGGGAGCAGATCACCGGGCGGCCAAGTGTGATCGCTGCCGTGACCGCAACTATCAACCCGCATGTGTCGAAGCCTGTCCCACGAAAGCACTTCAGTTTGTGCCTGTTTCCCAGTTTACGCGCAGTGAAAGAAAATCCTACCTCACTCAAATTGCCAAGGGGGTTGTGTAACCATGACCATGGTGCGAACCATTGATCCCGCTGCGGAGGTACTGCTGCAGAAAGCAGGGAAGGACCAAGTAGAAACGGTGTGGGACCGTTACGAGGCTCAACAACCCCAGTGCGGCTTTGGCAGTTTGGGACTGTGCTGCCGTCACTGCTTGCAGGGACCCTGCCGCATCGATCCTTTCGGGGAAGGCCCCAGGGCCGGGATCTGCGGCGCCAATGCCGAGGTGATTATCGCCAGGAACTTGCTCCGCCAGGTGGCGGCGGGAGCGGCTGCCCACGTGGACCACGCCTACGAGGCCGTAGAAGCCCTGGAGATGGCCGCGGAGGGCAAGATCAATTATGAGATTGCCGATGAGAAAAAGCTCCGGTCCGTGGCCCAGGCTTTAGGGCTGGAGACGGAGGGCAAGAGCAAGCAGGAACTGGCTTTGGCAGTGGTGGAAACCGCCTACCGGGATTTTGGCAACCATACCGGGAAACCCATGCAGTGGCTGGTGGGCAATGTGCCGCCGGAGCGACTGGCCCTTTGGGAGAAGCTGGGGATTGTACCCCGTAACCCGGACCGGGAAATACGGGAAGCAATGCACCAGACTACCATGGGTATGGATGCGGACCCGGTGAACCTGCTCCTGGCCACGGCGAAACAAGGGCTGGTGGACGGCTATGCCGGGCTGAAACTGGGAACGGATATTCAGGATATTCTCTTCGGGACCCCCATGCCGGTGGTCACGGAAGCCAATCTAGGCGTGCTGCGGCAGGACAAGGTCAACATCATCGTGCACGGTCACGTACCCCTCCTCTCGGAAAAGATCGTGTACTGGGCCAGGGCTTTGGAGGAAGAAGCCAAAGCCGCCGGCAGTCAAGGCATTCAAGTGGCGGGCATTTGCTGTACAGGCAATGAGGTATTAATGCGCCAGGGTATCCCTGTGGCCACTAATTTCCTGGCCCAGGAACTGGCTATTACCACCGGTGTCGTGGATGTTATCGTGGTGGACGTGCAGTGTATCATGCCGTCTCTGGCTGCGGTGGCCGCTTGCTATCATACGGAACTGGTTACCACGTCCCCCATCGTGAAAATACCGGGAGCCACCTACGTGTCCTTCACCCTGGATAAGGCCGACGAGGCGGCCCAGGCCATCGTGCGGAAGGCCATCGCCAATTTCGCCAAGCGGGATGCCGCCAAGGTTCAGATCCCGGACTGCAAGTCCAAGGTAGTGGCGGGATTCAGCCTGGAAGCCATCCTGGAGGCTCTTGCGAAAGTCAATGGGGAAGATCCCTTGAAACCCCTGGTGGATAACATTGCCAACGGGAATATCCTGGGGGCCGTGGCCACCGTGGGCTGCAACAACGTGAAGGTGACTCATGATTTCATTCATCTCGAACTGGTTAAAGAACTATTGAAAAATAATGTGCTGGTAGTAGCCACCGGCTGTTCCGCCCATGCCCTGGCCAAAGGAGGTTTCCTGAATGGGGAGGCCGCGGAAAAGTATGCCGGCGCCGGCCTCAAAGCAGTCCTCACCGCCGTGGGCGAAGCCGCGGGTCTCGGCGGGCCCCTGCCGCCGGTGCTGCACATGGGGAGCTGCGTGGACAATTCCCGCATCGGCGATCTGGTGACCGCCCTGGCCAAGTACCTGAAAGTAGATACGGCTGCCCTGCCGGTAGCCGCCAGTGCGCCGGAACCCCAGCATGAGAAAGCTTTAAGCATCGGCGTGTGGGCCGTGGCCATGGGTATTACCGTGCATTTGGGTTTAGTGCCGCCGGTATTGGGCAGCAAGCAGGTGGCGGAAATGTTGACCAGTGGACTGGCGGAAGTGGTCGGCGGTAAGTTCTACGTGGAAGCTGACCCGGTGAAAGCGGCGGCCGGTTTAATCGCCGATATCCGCGCCAAGCGAGCCAAACTAGGTCTTCCTGTCTAGGGGGCGTTCCCTCATGAGATACGTGGTGGTAGGCAGCAGTGCCGCCGGGCTGTTCGCCGTGGAGGAAATTCGCCGGCGGGACCCCAAGGGAAAAATCACCGTCCTCACAGCGGATCAGGAACCTTATTACTCCCGTTGTTTGACCACATATTACTTAGCGGGGGATATCCCTTTAGTGAAACTGTTCCTCAGGCCGGATAGTTTCGCCGCCAGGCTCGGCTTGGAGATTGCCTACGGGGCCAAGGTTACGGCAGTGAGACCTGACGAACAAGTGGTGGTGATGGAGGACGGCCGGGAATGGTCTTATGATAAGCTGCTTTTGGCCACGGGGGCGTCCGCCAACCGGCTGGCGGTCCCCGGGGCCGATTTGCCGGAAGTATTCACCCTGCGGCACATGTCCGATGCCAAGGGCATTAATGACCTCATTCCCAACTGCCGGGAAGCCGTCGTGATTGGGGGAGGACTGGTTTCCCTCAAATCAGCTTACGCTCTGTTAAAACGAGGATTGCGGGTGACGGTGGTGGTCTCCTCCAACCGGGTGCTGTCCCAGATGCTGGACGAAGTGTCCGCCGGCATTGTGGCGCGGCACCTGGCCCGCCATGGCATGCAAATCATGCTGGAAACGGACGTGGCAAGTATCAACGGGGAACGGCATGTGGAGGGAGTGACTCTGACTGACGGCCGGGAAATACCGGCCCAGCTGGTGATTATCGGTAAAGGGGTTAGTCCCAATGTGGATTACCTGGCGGGTTCAACCATCACCGTGGGCCGGGGTATCCGGGTGGATGACAGGCTGGCGACGACCGTGCCCCATGTGTATGCCGCCGGGGATGTGGCGGAAACCTGGGATCGGGTGCTTGAGCGGCGCACCGTCAACGCCACCTGGCCCAATGCCACCCACCAGGGCCGGATAGCCGGTGCCAACATGGCCGGCGCCGGGGAACGGTACCTGGGTTCCATGGGTTTAAACTCCGTAGACTTTTTCGGTTTGTCCGTGATGGCCGCCGGGGTGGTCCGCCCGCCGGCCGGTGGGGAGCAAAAAGAGGCAAACTGGCAGGTCAAGGAGCAGTGGAAGCCCGGCACCTCAGGCTATCCTGTTTACCGGCGATTGGTTTTCAAAAACGACATTCTGAAAGGCTGCGTCCTGGTGGGAGATACCAGCAGGGCCGGTATCTTGACCACCCTCATCCGGGAAGGCAAGCCCTTCCGGACCCGGGTGACGGAGCATTAAATGTAGGCAAGCCCCTCCAGTGGTGACGCCGGAGGGGCTCAAAATTTATAGTCAAGGTCTAATCGTTTTGCTCTGCAGCTTTTGTGAAGGTGGCCAGACAAATTGAGTAGGCTCTATGAGAATTTTTAGATCCATTTCATTGTCTGTGTCTTTGCTCAATGCGTCCATGAACTTGTCGTAGACTACTGTGTATTTCATAAATACATCTTGGATCTCGCTAAAACCGTAGTCAGAATTGAGTTCATGCAGCAGTTTGATCAATACTTCATTAACATAACTTAACAGATTTGTCGTTATTCCAGCTATGTTAAGATCGTGAGCCGCTTGATGAACTATTTTATTTCTATACCGATACATTCTTGCCAAATGATGTTCGATATCCCAGCGGTTTTTTCCAATAGCCTGACGGATTGACGCAGAATTGGCCAGCATGAGGCGCAACTTCTCAAGGCGATATTCTATCAACGGGTTTACATTAGGAGCTTCAACAAGTTGCCTAAACAAACCCTCATCTCTGATCAATTCAATAAATTTGTGCAGGCTATTGCGGTTAATGTGGGGTACTAGCTGCGCGGGAATCGTGACAAAAGATCTTTTGGTAATTAAATCAACTGTATCAAGGGTTATTTTTCGA
The DNA here is from genome assembly GCA_012840125.1 of Clostridia bacterium. Classification (NCBI taxonomy): domain Bacteria; kingdom Bacillati; phylum Bacillota; class Clostridia; species Clostridia bacterium. The sequence continues at coordinate 5,377 of DULZ01000023.1, forward strand.
ATGTAATTCAGAGCGAGAGTTTTAGGGATAAATGAGATAACAGTATCAATGATTTTGGCTTGCTTCTTTCCTGTCTTGACAACATGCTCCAGAGCTATCCAAAAATTCAAGAACTGATGTTCAATAGTTGCTCCTTCCAATCCAAGTCTAAAGTACCGTAGCGCCCCTTTTAGCTTGTCTTTGGAAGAATGGCTAACATGGGGCGAATTTAATACCCTTAAGAGCTGGTTTTCGTATATGGGTAATTTCATTATGTTGTCTGCCAGGTAGCCACCCAGAGTAGGATTAGTCTGGTATAGTCTACCTTGATTGTCGTACATGACTAGACATTGTTTATCAACATCAATCCTGATGGGCTTTTGCACAACAAACCGGATTAGGTCTAGGACAGTGCCAAATCTTGCATTTCCAGCTATGGCGGCTGAGTAGGGATCGAGAGCTTCAATGTCGGACTGAAAAAATAACCTACCTGAATTTATATACTGTTTAACATATAAGTCAGTTGTTGGAAAATCTACTTGATTGATAATTCTTAGATTTAGCTCCGGAGGAAAGTCTATATTATCAGTATGGAGTTTTAAGTAAATCGTATATGTCGATTTCCGTGGCCTAACCGTTTGAACAAAATTCTTAAACTTTTCTTCAAATGGTTTTTCCTGCGGTTCGATGATTGTGTCTCTGACGGCTTTCTGAAGAAATGCTCTGGCATAACCAGAATTAATCAGCTCTGTGACTAATGTTGCGGTGTACCAGTCTATATTATCGAGGTCATTGCTAGCAATTGCGGTTTTAAGCCCAGTTATGAGCTTATCAAGATAGCTGGTTTCTAAACTCTTTAGGATACCGGAAATAAAAGATTGTAAATTGTATTGTGCAGAGTTTTGGATAGCGTTGATAACGTCCGTTAAGACACTATAAAATGGATAGCTTGGCAGGACTCTGTCAGTCTTGATGAGTTTTGCCGCCTCTTCGCAAATCAACTTTATATTTCTTGAGTCCCATTTGTCCTTTTCAACATAGTCTATTGCTTCGCATAATTCTTGTAATATTGATTTAGAGTTCATGGCTCGAAAACGGTGTGAATCAATCGTAAATTTGTGAACTAATTCCAGCCAGCGAAAAACAAAGAATTGTTGACCTTTACTGTTTAGGCCCTTTTTATTTAGCACTTTAATCGAGATTTTCATAGAAAACCTCCAGTATTAATGTTTGCTAATGGATAACCAAAAGGTATAATATTAACTAGAAAATGTAATAGTAATAAATGATATAGGTAGGAAACTAGATTATGGGCAATGAGTACTTTGTACCACCCGTAATCGATGTTTCCTTTTATTTTTGGTCTGTTTTATCATAATTCCATAAATTCCTACAAATTCCTGCAGCATGGGAAAACATTCCTTTTCCACCAACAAGGTACACTTCTTTAGTAAGACCGCTGTACCGGCATTGAAACGGTGTGTCGTAGGGAGAAGATTTCTTGATATAATAGACCTATCCTATATAGAAGAGAAAGGATGATCAATTTGCGTCACAATCCGGTCGTAACCATTGAAATGGAAAACGGGAATGAGATCAAAGTAGAGCTGTATCCCGAGGTGGCTCCTAACACGGTCCATAATTTCATTTCCCTGGTCAAAAAAGGATTTTATGACGGCGTGATTTTTCACCGGGTGATTCCCGGCTTTGTCATTCAGGGCGGCGATCCGACCGGTACCGGCATGGGCGGTCCCGGATATGCCATTAAAGGGGAGTTTACCGCTAACGGTTTTAAGAACCATTTAAAACACGAACGCGGGGTTATTTCCATGGCCAGAACCATGAACCCCGATTCTGCCGGTTCCCAGTTTTTCATAATGGTAGAGAATGCGCCGCATTTGGACGGCCAATATGCAGCTTTTGGGAAGGTGATTGCCGGCCTGGAGGAAGTGGACCGGATTGTAGCGGTGCCAAGGGACTGGCAGGATAAACCCCTTGAAGAACAGCGGATGAAAAGAGTCACGGTGGAAACCTATGGGGTAGAGTATCCGGAGCCGATTACCGTTTAATAGTTTTTGTCAAAATACGGCAAGATACTTTTTATAATTTGCCTCCTTCCCCTGCGATCCCCTAGCATGGTTTAGCTCCAAATGGACACGCTAGGAACACAAGCTAATATCTTTTGATGGGGGTCATCGAATTGGAAGGCATTGTAAAATGGTTTGACGCGGATAAGGGTTATGGTTTTATTCAAAGCGAGGGTGGCGACGTTTTTGTGCATTATTCCGCCATCCAAGGGGAAGGATTTAAGACACTGCACGAGGGACAGAAGGTGGAGTTCGACATCGTGCAGGGCACCCGGGGGCCGCAGGCCGCCAATGTTAACGTGCTCAGTTAAGAATGAGGAAGCCTTGAGAGGGCATTTTCCGGACCCGGAAGATGCCCTCGTTACATGTTGGACAAAATCGTTATTTTTTTATTCTAAGAATTCAGCCTTTATGTTATTATGGTGATAGTAATGATTGCTGTTTTAGGGGTTTGGCTATGTTAATGGACAAGCTGACCGGAATCATCAGACAAAAGACTAGAAACCTGCGGGGCTTTTTGATTTACGGCGCCGTCGTCGGCACGGTGATAATGCTGGTACTGGTTTATCTCGGGGTATCCGTCGGCTTCCAATGGTATGCCACTAAGCAAGCTTCGGAACGGGTGAAAGAGACTGCGGGAATTACGGCGAATGCCCTGCTCCAGTTGATGGAGCAAGGCTGGCGCCGGGAGGAATTAAGAACCTTCCTTTTAGCAAGCAGTGCGGCCTATCAGGAACAGCATGTTACGGTCACCTATTACTCTAAGGAAGACATTGACAACGACGCTTTTCACCCCGCGGTGCCCAAAGAACAGTTGCGCCGGGATGGCGTGGAACTGATTGAAAGAGAGCAAGTGAGTTTTATCTACCCGCAAGTTGCTGCTGAGGGCTGTGTCCGCTGTCATGGCGATCAAGACCCGGGTGACATCGTCGGGCTCCTGGTGGTGACGGAAGACCTGAGGCCGGTGCTGGAAGTGGTCCGGCGGGATACGATTCTCTACTTGCTTTTCCTGTTCCCGTTTCCCATCCTAGGTGCTGTAGTCATTTCTCGTTTCCTCACCGGGAAAATTGATCATTCACTTAAAGAATTGCAGGCGAGAATTCAAAAGGTCAACCGGACCGATGATTTAAGGATATTGGAAATAAATAACATTGATTTAGCTTTTGATGAAATCAACGTGGTCTATGAAGAACTGAGAGCGTTGGCGGCTAAGCTCAGGAACATTGCCGTGGATAAAGACATTTTGGAGTTTGAAGTAAGGCTTTTGGAAAAGTTCATTATCACCTCGGAAGTGGTCAAGGATTGGAAGGAACATGTAAATAAGTTGATCACGGAGATCAACCAGATTGTCGATGTGCCGGTCATCTTTTCCCTGTTTAAAGTAGATACGGAGGATTTTATCCTGGAAATATTCTGGCTGTCCACCCCGTCGCCAGAGACCAGGGGGCTGGTAGAGGATGTAATTAGGAGCCAGATTAAGAATTCCGAGGTCTTTAACTCCCAACCGCCCGCCGGGGTGCATATTTATCACAATGTGGCGCAGGAACAGGAGCAGTTGGACGAGCTGGATGAAGAAAGCTTCCGTTTTCAAACCAAATCCTTGTTCTTGGATACGCCGCAAATCGGGGGAATTGTGGGGATCGGCGTCAGTTCCAGGCTGGAACCGGGCAGTACCAGAATGCTGGTCATTGAGGGTGTGCTGACGACCCTCCTCAACGTCATTGGTTCGGTGAAAGCCGTTTACAAGTATACCAAGGAGCTGGAGTACTTTGCCACCAGGGATCCCCTGACCAACCTGTATACCCAAAGGGTTTTTTGGGAGCTGCTGGAATACGAGATTGGCCGTGCCACCCGCCGTGGTTATAGATTTGCGGTCATGGTGGTGGACCTGGATGATTTCAAACTGGTGAACGATATTCACGGTCATTTGGCCGGGGATAAATTCCTCCAGGAAGCTTCCCACCGGATTAGGGAATGCTTGCGCAAAGACGATATCCTGGCCAGATACGGGGGTGACGAATACGCCATCATCCTGCCCTATGCGGACCAGGAACAGGCATTTCTTGTGGCCCAGCGGATTAACAGCGTGCTGCAGGAATTCTCCCTGCCCCTGGAAACCGGGCACAAGGCCAAGGCTACGGCATCCATCGGTATTGCCGTTTTCCCCGACCATGCCCAGAAGGCGAAGGATTTGTTCTTGATTGCCGACAACATGATGTACAAAGCTAAAGCTTTAGGAAAAGATCAAATCGGCCTGCCCAGCCACGAAGACGTGCTCAGCATTTTCAAGACTATTGAAGACAAACATACTTTAATTCTCCAGGCGTTGGAAGAAAACAAGGTAAACCCGCACTTCCAGCCGATCAAACATATTGCCACGGGACAAGTGGAAGCCAATGAAGTGTTGATGCGCATCGACTTGCCGGGCCATATCATGACGGCCGGGGATTTCATCGAAACGGCGGAAAGCATGGGCATCATCAGCAAATTAGACTTCCTGCTGATTGATAAAGCCCTGGCCCGGGCTCGCCAGCAGAATTACAAGGGATACTTGTTCTTTAACTTGTCTCCGAAAGCTTTGATTGTCAGTGATTTCCTGCTGGGGATTAGAGGTTTGGTTCACAAATACGGCATCGATCCCCATAAAATAGTTTTTGAAATTACGGAGCGGGACACCGTCAAGAACATGACGATGCTCAGCCGCTTTGTGAATGAACTCAAGCGGGAAGGATTTAAGTTCGCCATCGATGATTTCGGTTCCGGTTTTTCCTCTTTCCAGTATATCAAGAGGCTGCCCATTGACTTTGTAAAGATCGAAGGAGAGTTTATCCGCAACTTGAGCGCTGACGCCGGCATGGACCGGGCTATCGTAATGAGTATTGTCACCTTGGCCAGGGAACTGGGCATTACCACCGTGGCCGAGTTCGTGGAGGATGCCCAGGTGTACCAATTTGTTCAGGAGTTAGGCATCGATTATGCCCAGGGTTTTTACATCGGCCGGCCGTCACCGCAGTTATTTCCTGCGGAACCCGATGCATGGATGTTGGGCCGTGAGGCACACTAAGAGCAGCAAAAGCCTTGCAAAGGAGTTGGTGTAGGTGGCGAAAGAAGTATTCAAAGCCACGGTCAACTGGGATAAACAGGGTGTGGCCTGCACGGCTGAGGCCAGGGGGTTACAGGTGAAAATGGATGAGCCGGAAGCCCTGGGAGGAACTAACACCGGCATGAACCCGGTGGAGCTGCTGTTATCCGCCCTGGGCGGTTGTGTGACCATCAGCCTCTTGACCTTCGCACCCAAATTCGATGTGAAGATTCAGGATTGCCGGGTGGAGTTGGAAGGAGACCTGGATCCCGACGGGTTCCTGGGCAAGAATCCCGCCGCCCGGGTAGGTGTTTCCCATGTTCGTTTCACCATTCACCTTAAAACCGATGCCCCCCGGGAGAAGGTACAGCAGCTGTACGACTACTTTGAAAAGCATTGCCCGGTGGCGGATACACTGAAGGGAGTACCGATTTCCGGAGTCTATAAAATAGATGCTTAGCCGGCGAAGAAAGGAGAGCATTCCTTTGAAGTGGAAATGCTCTCTTTTGTTTGGATCAGGGCGCCGGTGCAGCACCACCTGCGGGCCGGGGCGATATGATGATAATAGTATTTGCCAAGTGATGAACGGTAGTGGTAGGATAGATTAAGAAAGCAGCAGGTGACAAGCAGCATGCAATTGCAGTTTGCCAATTTGATCATTCTGGCTGTACTGGCTGTAGCAGTACTGGGTCACAACCATACGGTAGCCTTGGCCGCCGCTTTGGTGCTGGTGATTAACCTGGCCGGCCTGGGGCAGGTTGTGTTACCCTTCCTCGAAGCCCGGGGTTTGGAAATCGGTATCGTCATTTTGACCGCGGCGATATTGGCGCCCCTGGCTGCCGGGAAAATCGACAGCCAGCAGGTTATATCCACCCTAACCAACGTGCGCACGGTGCTGGCCGTCGGTGTCGGGGTGCTGGTGGCATTCTTGGGTGGTAAGGGCGTCGATTTATTAACCATAGAACCCCAGCTCATTACCGGGGTGGTCTTCGGTACCATTCTCGGCGTGGCCTTCTTCAAAGGAGTACCGGTGGGCCCATTGATTTGCTCCGGCATCCTGTATTACATTTTTAAGCTGTTTAAGATCTAACATAATGAACCTGTTCCGGCTTCTGCCGGCCTTTCCCGGACGGGGAACAGTGCTCGTGGCCCCGGGAAAGGGAAAAAGGACCCCTCCGGTTTCTCTCCACGAACCCGGGGAGCGGTTTCCCACGGGAAATTCCCGGTCCCACGGGGGTCCTGAGGAGCATTGACCAGGTATGGAGCCGGGAAGAATGTCACCCGTCCATTTTACTTGCGACTAATGTGCCCGGCAACAAGGGGTATTTTGCATAGAAAGCCCTAAAAAAGTGAGCCCGGCGGCTAATGGTACAGCTGCCGGGCTTTTTGAATCTTGCGCTCGATATCCGCAATTTTTTCCTTGTGTCCCCCATGGATATTGGTTTTCTGCAGGAGTTTCTGCAGAGCCCTTCCCTGCCTGATATACAATTCCGCCGTGTTCAGCTTCATGTTTTCCTTCCCCCTTTACTGCCTATTATTCCCAGCATAGAAACGTTTAAACCCGGTTTAGTCTATGCATTCCCGCTCCTCAAAATGCTAAGAAGGGGTACTTGTTAACACTTTTTTCCATTAGTTTACCTGGTCTGGGGTGGAAAAGCCGGGCATAGGTATAAAAAACGGAATATTTTGGCATAATCTCAAATGAATTTTCTGAAAAAAGAGGTGTTAACAAGTGTCCGCTTTCATAAAGCGAAAAAAGGCTGTCCGGTTGCTCAGCCTGTGCTCAACATGGGTGCTGCTGGTGCTGGTGATGGCCGCCGTGCTGAGCGGTTTGGCCGGTTCCCTGAAAACCGTTGATATCATCGACGGGGAAGAAAGGAAAAGGATTACCACCCTGGCCTTTACCGTGAACGGGGCCCTGCGCCAGGCAAATATTGCCTATGAACCATATGACCTGGTGACACCCAGCCCGGATCGTCCCTTGCAGCCTGGGATGACCATTGAGGTCACCAGAGCGGAAGACGTGACCGTCATGGCCGACGGGAAGACCTGGACCGTGAAGGTCGCCAAGCCGGAACCTCATAAGGTGCTGCAGAGGGCAGGAGTGCGGCTGGGTACGGGGGACTGGGTTGATGTGGGCTACCGGGATGACGGTTCCAAATATATTAAGGTGACCAGGATTACCGAAGAATTTATTGAAGAAAGGGTGGAAGTGCCTTATGATACTTTCCGGCAGCCCAGCAACCAGCTGGCGGCCGGGCAGCGGCGCGTGCTCCAGCCCGGGCAAAAGGGACTCCTGGTGAACAAGATTAAAGTCGTCAAAGCTGACGGCAGGGAAATCTCCCGGGAAGTGGTGAGCAGCCGTATCCTGGCGGAGCCCAAGACCATGGTGGTGGCCTACGGTATTGGCGGGACACCGGTAACGGCAGCCCGGCACCTGCCCGGAAAAGTAAAAAAAGTCATGACCATGGAGGCCACGGCTTATACCCATACGGGTAACCCCACCGCGACGGGTATTTATCCTTACCGGGGCATCGTAGCGGTAGACCCGAAGGTCATTCCCCTGGGCAGTAAGCTTTATGTGGAAGGCTACGGCTACTGTGAGGCCCAGGACACGGGCGGCGCCATCAAGGGCGACCGGATTGACATATTCTTGGATACCAAGGAAGAATGCTTCCAGTGGGGCAGGCGCCTGGTGCAGGTATATGTGTTAGAATAACTGACAAAAAATAACAAAATATCCCAAAGGGATTCTGTGCCGGGCGGCGAATTAAGAGTCATGCTGACCAACTGCAAAAGAACGACCGCGATAAGCGGCGGAAATGGGAGGTACAGCATGGAAAGCGGGATAAGCAAAGGATCCCAGGAGGGTGATTGTAGCCTTCGATGGAAGAACTTCCTTTGGATGGCTGCCATTCTCCTGGTAGTCAGTTTTGCCATTACCGGCTATGCTTGGGCTAGGAAAGAAGTGCAGTTGGTTGATAACGGCAAGAGCAAAACAGTGACAACTTTCGCCCAAACCGTCGGTCAATTGCTGGCCGATGAAGGCGTAACCCTCGGTGCTGACGACCGGGTGGAACCCTCTTTGGATACAACACTGAAGAAGGGGTTGGAAATCGTCATTACCCGGGCCTTTCCTGTCACGGTGCGGGTGGATAATCAGGTTTTAGAAGTAAACACCATACCTGTCCCGGTCCGGGAGGTGCTCCGCAAGGCTAAAGTCGATCTCCGGCCGGAAGATCAGGTGACACCCGGCCTGGAAGAGCAAGTCCAACCCGGTACCGAGGTTATTGTCACCAGGATTACCACGGAAGAAATCCTGGTAGAGGAAGAGATTCCCTATCATGTAGTGCGGGAGAAAGATCCTACTTTGGAGCGGGGCCAAACTAAGGTGGTCCAAAAAGGGCAAAAGGGTGTGATGCAAAGCATCTACCGCATTACGTATGCGAACGGGGAAGAAATCAATAAAGAGTTGGTCAGCAAAACCATGGTGAAAGCACCTGTGGATGAAAAAGTCCTCATTGGTGATCTGCAGGTCATTTCCCGGGGAGGTGTGGAATACCGTTTCCGCGAGGCGAAGATCGTCGAGGCGACCGCTTATTCCCACACGGGCCAGCGCACCAAGGCGGGCACCTGGCCGCAAAGAGGTACCATCGCCGTGGATCCTAAGGTGATCCCATTAGGCTCCAGGCTCTACGTGGAAGGCTACGGTCCCGGTGTGGCGGAAGATGTGGGCAGTGCCATTAAAGGCAACAAGATCGATGTCTTTGTCGACACGGAAAAGGAAGCCCGGCAATGGGGGCGGCGCAAGGTTAAATTGTATATCCTGCAGTGATCAAGACCGGTTAACCGGTCTTTTTTTAAATTTTTTACAGGAGCGCTTTGTAGCCTGTGGATAATTAGGTTATAATTTAAAAAGGTGTATGATGACATGTGCCGGAGTATCCTGGAGAGAGTTCAATGAAGAATGGGCTAACAACGGAATCCAAACAGCTTTTGCATAAATACGGGCTTCGTCCGAAGAAAAGATTTGGGCAGAATTTCTTAATCGACGAGAGAATTATTGAGGCCATTCTCAAGGCAGCGGAGGTTAGCCCCGATGATACGGTGGTGGAAATCGGCCCGGGGCTCGGCAGCCTAACGGAACACCTGGTGCAGCGGGCCGGTCAGGTGCTGGCCGTTGAAATCGACACCCGGCTGATCCCGCTTTTGCAAGAGAAATTTAGTGCTTTTCCCGGCTTTAAATTGCTGGCCCGGGATATATTAAAAGTAGACCTGGACCAGGCGGTGCAGGAGACATTTGCCCGGGTCAAATATCCTTACAAAATTGTGGCTAACCTGCCTTACTATATCACCACGCCGATTATTATGAAGCTGCTGGAGGAAAGGTACAGCATCGGCACCATGGTGCTGATGGTGCAAAAAGAAGTGGGCGAACGCATGCAGGCCCGGCCGGGCACCAGAGCCTATGGCGCCCTGTCGGTAGCGGTGCAGTATTACACGGAGCCGTCCCTGGTCTGTAAAGTACCCCCCGGTGCCTTCCGGCCGGTGCCGGAAGTGTCCTCCGTGGTGATGAAGCTTGCCGTGCGGCAGGTGCCGGTGGTGACGCCCCAGGATGAACGACTTTTTTTCCAAGTGGTCAGGGCCGCTTTCGCCCAGCGGCGTAAGACCCTACTCAATGCCTTGAGCGGTTTCTTTACTAACCTTTCCAAGGGGGAATTGACACACCTTCTCAAAGAGGCAGGCATTGAACCAACGGTCAGGGGAGAGGAATTAGGCTTAGCTGAATTTGCGCAGATTGCCGATGTCTTAGCAAGAGCTGCCATGGAAAGCAGGTGAAGGACATGCAAACCTTTGTTAGCCCAAGTCGCGGTCCTTTGGATTTTGAAGGCATGTACCAAGACATCCTGGCCTTTGTCGGGGCTCGTCCTTTCGGCGCTTTTAAGCTCATCGTCGGCACGGATTCCCAGGTAAGGGACGAGACCTGTTTTGTCACTGCCATTGTGATCCACCATATCGGTAAAGGGGCGCGCTATTATTATACGAAAAGCTTTCACCGCCGGATGGACAGTTTGCGGCAGCGGATTTTTTACGAAGCTTCCATGAGCCTGGACATTGCCGGTCGACTGGCCGCCCGCCTTTCCGAAGATGGGCTGGAAGGTCTGGATGCGGAGATTCATCTCGATGTGGGACCTAACGGGGAGACCAAGGAGTTAATCCGGGAGATTGTGGGCATGGTTACCGGCAACGGCTTTGAAGCCGTGATCAAGCCGGATTCCACCGGTGCGTCCAAGGTGGCGGATAAGTATACAAAATAAAGAGGAAACAGGCGGTATAATCTCCTTTGCCGGTGGCAATACTGGTAGCAAAAGTCTTACCAGGGGGAGAGAGAATGTCGCGAGACAAGGTGTTGCGGAATATCAACCAGAGAATAGAAATGTATAACTTGTTCCTGCGGGTGGCGCAGAAGATCCGGGAGGAGAAGAGAAATAAGTAACGAGGCCGTGGGCCTTTTTTTGTGTGCCAAAATTGAAAAAAGGCCTTGCGGCCTTTTTTATATGGCAAAAACGTGATTGCCAATGCGTTTGATAATGGGCCTGGTCCAAATCCAGCGGCTGGTTGCTTTCGCCGGATTCCAGTAATACAGTGCACCCCCGGTGGGATCGCGGCCTGCCAGGGCTTCTTCCACCGCTCGCCAGGCAGTGGCGTCAGGTTCTAAATAGAACTGGCCGTCCTGCACGGCGGTAAAAGCCCCCGGCTGGAACAACACACCTTGAATGGTGTCCGGAAAGTCAGGGTTTTCCAAGCGGTTGAGAATCACCGCCGCTACTGCTACTTGTCCTTCAAAACTTTCTCCCCTGGCTTCCCCGTAGACCATTTGGGCCATGTACCGTTTATCCTGCTCCGAAACGGTGTAGCGACTGCGGCCGGATACCAAACTGCGGGAGGCAGTATCGGGGACGGGAATGATCAATACCTGTCCTGGATAGATGACAGTACTCTTCAACCCATTGTAATTGATTATGTCTTGTTGCTTAACGTTGAAACGTTGACTGATGAAAAAGATGCTGTCTCCCCGCTGTACCGTGTACCTGGTGGTAGCAGCTTCAGCACCGGCAGGCTTGAGGGCAATCAAGCACACCAGTACCGTACCCAGAAGGAGCATCTTTTTTAGATTAAACAGACAAGACCCCTCCTCCCTCTCTGTTTATTTTGGCCCATTATCTCTAAATTATTATAAAGGAGCTTGGCAAAGATTGCATTGGTAGATGGATGGGAAGACAGGCAGGAACTGGACAACCGGTGTTTAAACAAAGGAATTCAAGAAGTCATGCAGGAGTGCCCAGTTTCTTTCCGGGTGATAGCCCAGCATCTCCACCCCGTGATAGACCCGGGAACGGGGTTTTCCTTCCAGGATGGAAATCGCTTCGAGGCAATCCCCGATGATGGTCTCGGCGGTTAATTCCCAGTGCCGCACGTTGCCCGGCTTGGACCGCAGTTCCTGGTGGGGGAGCCCGGCGGCCACCCCGATGGTAAGGCCGGCTTGACGGGCTAAGACCAGGGAAACCGGGGGAATAGCCAGCTCCCGGAAAGGCACGACCTCTAAAAGCCGGCGGGACAGGGCATGGGGCCCGTGGGAAGGAGAGGCAATGCCCAGTTTATCAAAAAGGTTGAGCTTGCGATTTAATTTGGCGCGAAAAAAGGTGGTAAGCTGGGAAAAGGAAGCCCGGTGGCGATAGGGAATCACCGGATAACAGTTAACCAAAGCCATATCCCAACCCTGGTCAATCCGTTCCATGAGCTTTAGCAGCACTTCCGTAAACTTTCCCATCATGTCGCCATCGACAAACAGCACCCCTTGGGAATTGTATTTATAAGCGATTCTGGCCCCGACAGCCCGCGGTACATCCACCCCCAGTTTCTGTTCGAAGACATGCAGGTCCAGGCGCGGGTCCCGAAAGCGCCTGGCTTCCTCTACCGTCCGGTCCCGGCACCCGTTGGCAATGACGATGAAGTGATCCACAGGTAAAACGGAGAGATTTTCCAGTACTTGGCCGATGCGTCCTTCTTCATTGTAGGCGGGGATCACGATTGACCACATGATGTTCCTCCACACTGGTAATGATGCTTCTCAATATAGATTATGGAGAGTGTATCTTAAAGGACCCTACCTCACCTTTGGTTGTGGCGGCTCATAACATATAGCAAACGAAGGGCTGAGGGGGGAAATTAGTTGTCCCAATTGAAACCGGGTGACGTAGTGGTACGCAAATCCTACGGCGGCGATATTTTTTTCAAAGTGCGAGAATTGCGCAAGAACCCCAATGGCACTGAAGAAGCCGTCTTAACCGGGTTAGATGTCCGTCTGGTGGTTGACGCCCCCGTGAGCGATTTGGAGAAGAAGGATGCAGCCTCCATTTTGCAGTATCGCCATCACTGTATTCAAATGCAGACCCAGTCTTTACGAAATATACTGGCACGCCGGGAAATGGAGAGAAAGAAGAAAGAACTGCGCAACGGGGAGGATGCCGGCGGCGATTTTTTTGAAGTGCCCGGTAGGGTGCTGCACCTGGACGGAGATGAAGATTACCTGGAAAAGTGCCTGCACACGTATAAACAATTGGGGGTCCCTGCTTTCGGATTCGCCGTTCCCGAAAAGGACCAGCCGAAAAGGGTGATGGAACTGGTCAGGGAGTACAATCCCGACATTTTGGTTCTGACCGGCCATGACGCCTTGAAAAAGGGTACCAGGGACTTTAGCGATTTAGATAATTACAAGCACTCCCGCTATTTTATCGAGGCTGTCCGGAAAGTGCGGCAGGTGATTCCCAGCCGGGATGACCTGGTGATCTTTGCCGGCGCCTGCCAGTCCCATTATGAAGGCATCCTTTGCGCCGGGGCTAATTTTGCCAGTTCCCCGCAAAGGGTGATGATCCATGCCTACGATCCCGTCTTCATCGTAGAACGGCTGGCCTATACTTCTATTAACGAAAGCATCTCCATCAGGGATATTATCGAAACCACCATCACCGGGATCGACGGGGTAGGCGGCATCGAAACCAGGGGCCGCTTCCGCCTGGGATACCCCAAATCACCTTATTAAACACCTCCTGCTTGCTTATTGCCCGTCTCCCGGGCACCAAGCAGTCGGAGGACAACCGGTGCCTCCACCGAGCACAAGTTGTTTGGACCGCCGGCCAAATGTGTCCGGTTAATGCCGATGGTCAACAAGCCGCAACCGGTATCGTGCGGGGATACCGGTTGCTTTTTTATTGGACCGGGGCGGGCAAAAAATTAGCTTTTTTTGCTAGGTGTGATCAGTATCACTGTTACGGAGGTCCGGTTAAGGTAGAATTTCATTAGCATAAACAATGGAAATCCCGGGCACGGGATAGGAGGGGGTTCTCTTTCATGGAACAAAAAATGTTTTGCTTTCAGTGTGAACAGACAGCAGGTGGAACCGGTTGTACCAGATCCGGTGTTTGCGGCAAGACGCCGGAAGTGGCCGCGCTGCAGGACTTATTGATTTATCAACTCAAAGGGATCGGCTATTATGGTAATGCCCTATTGGCCAAAGGAGGGACAGTTCCCGAGGCAGCTACCGCCTTTGTCATGGACGCCACTTTTGCTACCCTGACAAACGTCAACTTCAGCCCTGACAGGATGGTGGACTATCTCAAGGAATCAGCCAAGGTCAAAGGGGCCCTGAGAGAACAGCTGGGCGGGCAATGCTGCGACCCGGCGGCAGCCCTGTATGAACTCCCGGCAGATAAGGAAGCCATGTTGGCTGATGCGGCCAAAGTAGGGATCATGGCCGATGCCGGCCTGGACCCCGACATCCGGTCTTTACGGGAGACCATTACCTACGGGCTCAAAGGTATTGCTGCTTACGCCCATCACGCCTATGTGCTGGGTTATCAAGATGAGGCAGTCAACAACTTTTTCTATAAAGCTTACAGCGCCTTGATCGATGACGGCCTCGGCATCAATGAGCTTTTGGAGCTGGCCCTGGAATTGGGTAAAGTTAACCTGGCCTGCTTGGAATTGCTGGACAAGGCCAATACCGGTACCTACGGCTCCCCGGTACCGACCCAAGTGCTGGTAACCAAGAAGAAAGGGCCCTTCATCATCGTATCCGGCCACGACTTGAAAGACTTGAAAGACCTGCTGGAGCAGACCGAAGGCAAAGGCATCAATATTTATACCCACGGGGAAATGCTGCCGGCCCATGCCTATCCGGAATTGAAGAAATACCCGCACCTGGTGGGCAACTTCGGCAGTGCCTGGCAAAACCAGCAAAAGGAATTTGACGGCATCCCGGGCGCCATTCTCATGACCACCAACTGCATCCAGGTCCCGAGGGAATCTTATATCGACCGGATCTTTACCACCAGTATCGTCGGCATGCCCGGTGCGGCTCATATTGAAACCGTGGACGGCAAGAAGGATTTCACTCCCGTCATTGAAAAAGCCCTGGCCCTGGGCGGCTGGACGGAAGACGAGGAAGAAAAGTACATTACCGTCGGTTTTGGCCACAACGCCGTGCTCAGCAACGCCGGGGCCATCATTGAAGCAGTTAAACAAGGGCACATCAAGCACTTCTTCCTGGTGGGCGGCTGCGACGGTTCCAGGAAAGGCCGCAGCTACTACACGGAGTTCGTGGAAAAAACGCCGGAGGATACGGTAATCCTCACCCTGGGTTGCGGCAAGTATCGTTTCAACAAAATGGATCTGGGGAACATCGGCCCCTTCCCGCGGCTGTTAGATATGGGACAATGCAATGACTCCTACTCTGCCATCAAAGTAGCCGTAGCCCTGGCGGAAGCCTTCGGCTGCGGGGTTAATGACCTGCCCCTGACCTTAGTGCTTTCCTGGTTTGAGCAAAAAGCGGTGGCTATTCTCTTGACCCTGCTGGCCCTCGACGTGAAGAACATTTACATCGGGCCTTCCCTGCCGGCGTTCTTGACACCCAATGTGCTCAATGTGCTGGTGGAAAAATGGAACCTGAAGCCGGTTTCCAGCCCGGAAGAAGACCTGAAGCAAATCTTAGGCGCATAACCGGGATAATTAAGAGCTAGTTGCACAGAGACAGTGCAATTAGCTCTTTTTATTTTCCAAGCACCGATAATTTCCTCCTAAATCAAATTTGGTGTGTTGACATTCCGTAAAACTCTGAAGTATAATTATGTATTTCATTTGACAGGATGCGAAAATTGTTGTACAATATACCTCGGAAAAGAGGTGGTTTTATGGCGGCCAAGGAAGTTTTGGCAAGTATCAAGAATACTTTAGATGATTGTGTTGGCCAGAGAATTAAGCTGAAAGCCAACAAGGGCAGGAAAAAGGTCTACGAGCGAACCGGCGTGTTGGAGCAGACCTATCCCCATATTTTCGTCATAAAACTGGACGAGCACCACAGCGTGGTGCGGCGGGTATCTTTCAGTTACACCGATGTCTTGACGGAAACCGTGGAATTAACGGTTTATCGCGGTGGCAAAGAACAAAAAATCAAAGCGGTTAAGTCTTAAATAACACCGGGTCTTGAGCCCGGTATTTTTTTGCCTCTCAACCTCCTTTTGAACAATTAACCTGCCCGAGACATAAGATGTAGTACTAAGCTCCCCGGAGGAGCAAGTAACACCACTGGCTGCGCCTGGCATATACTGTGATGAAATCATTCAGAAAGGAGGTTACCCCCCTTATGGATAGAGGCTATTATGATCACAAGAAAGGAAAGGGGCATCATAAGGATCACGACGATGACTACAATAAGAACCAGAACAACAACCAAGTAGAATACGAGGAAGAAACCATCAACGGCTTGCGGGTCAGGAGACGTCGCTTTAAGGTCCAACATGTGGTAGGAGAAAACACGACCCAAGTTACCCTGCGCTCGGTAGTCTCATTCCCTGTGGAAGTGCGCAAAATTATGGACGTTACCGCCGAGGTGCGGGATCTTACCGCCACGCCGCTGCCGGACAAAGTGATTGTCGAAGGGGTATTCCACAAGCAGGTAGCCTGGGTGGCCAACGTGAGCGCCGAGGTCAACGGTATTAGCTACATCCAGGATGCCGTTTACGACTTACCGGTGGATGAGAGATTCACCACTTTCGTGGAACTGCCCGGTGTGACCCCGGATTCCGTGGTGGATGTGGATGCCCGGGTGGAGTATGTGGATCACACCGACATCCCCGATGCGGCCAGTGTGGGCGACCAGTGGCAGCAAACGGTAATCTTGGAAGTCCATGTGCGGGCGACGGAAACCATGGAAGTGGATGTGATCACCGACGTCATCGTGCCTCCGGGCTCCGGTATCAAGGTGGTCAAGGAGAAGGTTAAGGTAGAAGAGGTCTTGGGCGAAGCGGAGAAACAAGTCAACATCATGGCCAACATCAACCTGCCGGCCGGGGTGGAAGCGGCAAAGGTGAAAAGCGCCGACGCCGAGGTGCGGAATATCACCACCGAGGTACTGCCTAACAAGGTGATCGTGCAGGGTACCTTGCACAAGCAAATCTTCTACGTGGATGCTGCTACCCGTCAATTGTTCGAGTTCGGTTTCGACGAAGATTTCACCACCTTTGTGCACCTGGAAGGGGTTGAGCCTAGAACCGATGTGACGGTGAACGCTCAATTGGAGTACGTCAAGTTTGACTTGACATCCCCGACGACCGCCAACCAGTCGGCCATCATCAAGCTGGTGGTACGGGCCGTCGCCACCAGGGAAATCAAAGTGGTGACCGATGTTATCGGACCGGGCATTGACGTCGTCAAAGAAATCCTCAAAGCCGAGCATGTGGTGGCGGAAGGCAAGCAGCAAGTGGCCATTGAAAACACCAGCATCACCTTCCCGCGTCCGGCCCGGAAAGTGGCGAAAGTGGACAGCAAGATTGAAATCAACCGCTCCGAAAGCAAGATCCTGCCCAACAAGATTATCGTGGTGGGCAACCTGCACAAGCAGCTTTTCTACGTCGACGTCTGCACCAACGGTGTGTTTGAAACCAGCGTTGATGAGCCCTTCACCACGTTCGTGGATGTCAAAGGTGCCAAACCCGGCATGAACGTTACTTATCACCGCCGCATCGAGCATGTGGATGTCACGAACCAGGGGCCCATTCCCACTCCGGAAGAAGTATGCCCGCCTGCGGTCTATGTACCGGAAAACTACCGGTGGAAGCAGACGGCTATTGTGGAGATCAAAGTAAGAGTAACGGAAACCAAGGAATTGAATGTGGTGACGGACATAATCATCGGCGGCAAATCCGATGTCTGCGAAGATGACGATTACGGTAAAGTTCGTTATCATGTGGTGAAGCCGGGCGATACTCTATTCAAAATTGCCCAGATGTACGGCACCACCGTGGAAGAGTTAATGAGGCTCAACCCGGGCGTTGACCCGAATAACCTGCAGGTAGGCCGGAAACTGAAAGTCCGCTGCGGCATACCGGGTGCAAAAGGCTAAAAGAAACAACCATGGCCTCTTGGCTATGGTTGTTTTCTTTCGGCACCCCGAGAGCCCGGCTTTAATAGAATATTATAGGTCTGGGAAGAGGAGGTCGGTTCCATGTCCAACGATGCCAAAGATCTGCTGCGCAGGCTCAGGGAGAGTAATGGGGAAACACACGAAAGAAACTTACCCCCGGCCTTGGAAGAAGAAGTGGTTCATATCATGCCGGCGGGTTATCCGGAACATATGTCGAAGAGAAAAGGAGAATGGCTGCACCTGATCCTTTTCCTGTTCGTCATCTGCTTGCTTTTCGCCCTCTGGAAACACAGGTAACAAGACGAGACCCCCGCGGACGGGGGTCTCGGTGTATCAAGTGTTTCTTTCCTTGAAAGGGATGGTTTTCGGTTCTTCCGGCTTCTTGGCGGTTTTTTCTTCTTTCCTGCTGGCCTGCATGGCTTCCTTGGCGCTGGTGAGGAGATTCATAAAATTCACCAGGGCAGCCGGGTTTTTGCCCAATGCTCCTAAAAGGTCGGCCGGATTTGTTTCAGCCGTATTACCTTTTGCTCCTAAAGCAGCCACCAGTTCTTCGGCATTCATGCCCTGGCTCTTCAACAGGCCGCCTAATGTCTCCATCAAGGCATCCTTATCAAGTTTCCCGGACGGGATGCCCTGGGCCGGATTGGTAATCCTGGGGACCGGCTGTCCTAGCTGGGCCAGGCTAAGTATGTTGACTAAAGCATATAAACCGAACATAGCCATCATCTGATTGGTGGGCATTTGACCTTGCTTTTCCACCAAATGCAAAAAGCTGCTCATTAAATCCGCCCCGACATTTTTCCGAGTTTCCTCCACGTCATAAACCTCCTCTCCTCCGGGGGGATGATTGTGATTAGACCGCCCCTTCAGAGCTAGTATATTCCTCAATAGAGGCAAGATTGCTTGTTCACGTGGAATTTTCCCGGAGATTCTTTCCCCCTCCTCTCTCGAGGGAGCTAAAAAGGGTTTACCGGGTCCCCACCACTCCTCTCCTCAAGGGTTGCCGGAAGGGACGGGAGGCTGGGTAAAGCATTATGTTCAGGGCCTGCAGCGGACGGCCGGTGACAATGCTGGTGGTCGGTAGCCAGGATCAGTAAGTACAGCACCAGGAACAGGGAGAAAGGGTTTTGGTAACTCTGATACATGCTGTGGCCCTGGTCCAGGGTGCCTATGGGAGCGGACAGGCTGGTTAGAGATTGAAGGGCTTTGGTACCGGCAGGGCTTTGGATGAGTTCCACCAGGCTTTGCGTTGTTTGGACGATCCTTTGCCCTCTCGGGTTTAAGAATGGAACGGCACTATCCAACAAGTTCAGGATCTCCTGTCTGAATTTCATCTGATTGACCCCCTTCGGCCTTCATTGAGACTGTTTGTTCCTTAGTCTAGTTTATGAAAAGGCGAGACGTCATGTGCCTGCCGGTGATGGCATCCCGGCCCATGCATAAGGTGGAAAGAATGGTCTCAAACTATTAGCAATAAAGGGGGTTGCTGAAGTGAGAAAGTGGTTGATAGGTACAGTTGTGGCTGCGGTCCTGCTTGGCGGCGGGTGGCAGCCGGTGGCGCAGGAAACAAAGTACGGCTACCTGCCGGTTACGGCAGGAGCGGAGGAGGCGCCGGTGCTCCCGGTGCAAGCTAGGGCCGGCACAGCTATCACCAGCGCTAATGATTTACACTTACTGGCAAGGGTGGTGGCCGCGGAAGCGGGGGGCGAGCCCTTTGAAGGTCAAGTGGCCGTGGCGGCGGTGCTGTTAAACCGGGTAAAGCACCCTTCCTTCCCGAATTCCATTGCCGGTGTGGTGTACCAGCCCCTGGCTTTCGAAAGTGTCATGAGCGGCCATATCTGGCGGGTCACGGATCTAGCCACGGCAGAACGAGCCGCCCGGGCTGCCTTAAGCGGTTGGGATCCCACTTACGGGGCTTTGTATTTCTGGAATCCCTCAAAACCGGTAAGCCGTTGGATTTGGACGAGAAAAATCATTAGGACCATCGGAGATCATGTGTTCGGGATCTAAACAATGGAGGTAGACAAATGAGGCGTTGGTATGGATGGTTGATGGCCGCCCTGTTGGTGGTGGCGGTGCTTGCTTTCGGTTTTGGGTACTGGAAGGACCAGCAGCGGGTGGCCAATGCTTTGGAGAGCAATTATCAAAGGGATTTTCACGTGGTAGTGGATCAGGTGGAGCAGTTGGAAGCCTTGCTGGGCAAGGGTTTGGTCAGTGCTTCGCCGCGCCAGCAGATCTTTTTATTGACGGAGATCTGGGGCAGAGCCAACACAGCCCAGGGGGCCCTGGGGCAGCTGCCTTTTACGGAGATTAATCTTTCAGCCAGCCGGAAGTTCCTGGCCCAAATGGGCGATTATGCTTATACCCTGGCCAAAAGGCTGGCCGGAGGCGAGGAACTGACCGGGGAACACAAAGCCCAGCTGCAGGCTTTTTACGAAGAAGTACGCCGGTACGGGCAGGTGCTGGCCCAAACGGAAGCCAGGCTGTTTCAGAACGGCTACCGTTGGACTAAAGCCGTTATGGCCGGGTCAGGGGGGAAAGGCCGGGTGCCCAATACAGAAGCGGTAGACGATGGGTTGGACGGCTTCAAGGAAATGGAACAGCGCTTTGCCGGGCTGCCGGTCTTAATCTATGACGGGCCCTTTTCCGACCATGTAGGCCAAGGGGATCCCAAGAGTTTTGTGGCCCATGCCCAGGCCATAGAGGAGCAGGAAGCCAGGCGCCGGGCGGAGCAGTTCGTCAACCAGCCGGGTGACGGCAGTTATCAAGCCATGAAAAGCGAGCGGGTGGAAGGTACGATACCCGTTTACGGCATTACCCTGGACGGGAAAAGAAAGCCGGGCACCGTCACCGCCGATGTCAGCATTAAGGGAGGCGAAATCATTGCTTTCTTAAACAGCCGGCCTGTCTCCGCAGCTCGGCTTTCCGAAAGCGAGGCGGAAGCGAAAGCGGCTGCTTTCCTCCGGGAACGGGGCTTTGAGCACTTTGAAAAGACCTTTTCCCTCAAGGAGAATAACGTGTTGTGGATCGTCTACGTGGCAAAAGAGGGAGCGGTGCGTCTATACCCGGATCAGGTAAAAGTGCAGGTAGCCTTGGACAACGGGGAAGTAATCGGGTTTGATGCCACCATGTATTACTTAAATCACCGGGAACGGGAATTGCTTACCCCGAGCATCTCCGAAGAGGAGGCCAGGGAGAAGCTGTCTGGGGAGTTAACGGTTAAGTCCAGCCGCCTGGCATTGATCCCCTTGAGCGGGGAACGGGAAGCGTTGACTTATGAATTTACCGCCGAATATGGAGGAGAACAGTACCTGGTGTATATCAACGCCATGACCGGGGAAGAAGAAAATATTCTCAAGGTGGTCCCGGTACCGCAAGGGCAACTGGCTATGTAATGATTTCTCAATGCTCTTTAAGCAGGAATATCTTACTATTTGTCGAAAAAGCCATAACAATAACAAGCCATTCCTCGTGGATAAGGGCAAACCCGTCGAAAGGCGGGGACGCAAAGCCATGGGTCTAAGGCCGGGAAGGCTATGACTGCCAGGTTGCCGGGATTGCACCTGTCTTTTACTGGCTCCGGCACGGAGTTTTTTTTTGTTATTTTTAGGGGGAGAGTGAGAAGCTTGGTAAAACGATTCATTAACCTCAAGGTCTTTGCCAAATTTATGGTAATGACGCTGGTCTTCTTCTTGTTTCTGGGAGGGACCGGTCTTTTCAGCCTGTGGTCGCTGCAGCGCACGGAGCAAGTGTATGCGGAGCTTTTAGAACGGCAACTGGCCATCAAGGAACTGGTTTCCGGCGTAAAACTGGCCGTCACCCAAAGCGGTCTGAGTGCTTTGGAACACATCACTGCCATTGACCCGACCCGGAAATCCATTTTCGAAAATGAAATCAGAGAATGGCAGGGGCAGCTAGAAGAGCTGGTGGCCGCATACAAGGAGCAGCCGTTATCCGCAGAGGAACAAGAGGCTCTGGCGCGATTTGAAGGTGCCTTAACCCAGTACCAGTCTGGTTTAAATAAGGCGGTGGAATTCAATAACCAGGGCTTGCATGAAGAGGCCCAGAACTATTACCTTACCACCATCGGGCGGAAGAATTTGACTTTCCTGAGTCTGGACCAGTTGGAGGAGCTCAGTAACCAGGAAGTGCAGCGGCTGGAACAAAAAACGAAAAGGAATATCACCCGGATCCGCAATAATGTGGTGATTACTCTCATCGCTGCCTTGGTGGTGGCCACCGGGGTCTCTGCGGCTATAGCCCGTGGTTTCAGCCGCCGGCTGCAGAAGTTGGAAAACTATGTTAAACAGGGAGCTACCGGGGATCTGACCATGGAAATCCTGGTCGACGGCACCGATGAAATCGGTTCCCTGGCGGGGTCTTTCCGCCGCATGATTGAGAACTGGAGGCAGGTCATTGAAGAAGTCAAGGAAGGAGCCGTGCGCAGTGCCCAGGTGGCGGAGGATTTCCTGACCAGCATCAATGAAACGGGCCGCGCCGTGGAGCAAGTCAATCATGCCATCCAGGAAGTGG
>DULZ01000024.1 GCA_012840125.1 Clostridia bacterium
TAAAAAAACCCTTCCCATACTCACGTCTTTCCTGTATGTTTGTAGTTGCGTATACCAACAAACGAGGTGAGACGTGACATGATCAGTTTACCCATAAAAGACTTAACATTCAAGGACCTAGAACGAAATTTTTTCGAATTGGGCTGTGAAATCGCCAGAAATATGATGCAGCAGTTCCTGGAACAAGCAGATGAAGACCTAGCGAGGAAAAGAGACAAAACTCAACTAAGACATAAAGGCAAGAAAACCACCACCATTAAGACCCTTATGGGAGAAGTGGTATTCAGTAGAAACATCTACAAAAAGGTTACCGATGACGGTCAGGTTCAGCACATTTACTTACTTGACGAAGCCCTTGGTTTCGAAAAAATCGGAACCATATCCTCTAACCTGGCAGAAAAGATCATAGAACTCAGCTGCCATAAAGCCTACCGTCAAGTAGCCGAAACAATCACCGAACTAACCAACCAAACCATAAGCCACCAAGCAGTATGGGATATCATTCAAACCGTAGGCCAAAGACAACGGGAAGCAGAAAAAGAACTCATCGAAGCTAATCAAAATCATGAATTATGTGGCGACCGGGAAGTTCCGGTACTTTTCGAAGAAGCAGACGGGATCTGGCTATCCATGCAAGGCAAAAGCAGGCCCAAAAGAGGCAATGGCCGTAAAGAAATGAAAGTAGGGATAGCTTATGAAGGTTGGGAGCCCCGATATCCGTCCTCCGAGGAATACAGAACAGTAGGTAAAACAGTCTTTGCCGGTTATCACCAAGCCCAGTACTTTCAAGACCTAAGAGAAGCCATCCTAGCCGGCAAATACAACATGGATAAGATAAAGTACCGGATACTAAACGGCGACGGAGCAAGCTGGATTAAATACGACCATGAGCCCAAAACAGGCCTCTTTCAACTGGATCCCTATCACCTATCAAAAAGCATAATCAAAAACGTAAAAGACAAGAAAGCAAGATACCATATCCACAGATGGCTTAAGGCCGGTGAATTTGACAAAGTATATGCCAAACTGGAAGAATTGAGATATCAATGTGACGGCCTTGTCGATGAAATAGAAAAACTTAACGACCTGGAGACCTATATCAGAAACAATGAAGAAGGCATAATCAGCTACAAAGACAGAAAAGGAATAGAAATACAATCTCCACCAGAAGGGTTGGAATACCGGACCCTTGGCACCATGGAAAAGAACGTGGATTTATTTGCCAAACGTATGAAAGGAGCCAAGAGCTGGAGCGAAGAAGGAGCCACTAACCTGGCAAAAATCATAGCCATTAAAATGGGAGAGAACTTTAAGGAAAAGCTGGCCGGTCTCATCTCAGGACAAGTATCAGAGCAATTAACCGAGCGGTTTGAAGAGACCATAACAAACACCAGAAAGACCATAGACAAAGCCATCAAAAAGAACATACATCCCTTACATCGGGGGAAACTCCCCTATTCCAATTACAAGATGACCAATGGGAGGCGAGTTATTCTCAATCTATTTAACATGCAGGATTTTGGTGAATTAACCTACCGTTAAAGGAGTTATAGCAGGTAGGCTTATTTAGCGGTACCCAAAAACACTATCCCTATGAACAATAACAGACAAAGCGAAGCCGTAGGTGGCTGCCCCTGGCCAGTCGAAACGGCTTGCTCGAGGCTCCATGTCAAGGCTGGCCGTAAGGCCACCCCATGGGGCTTGGCCTTGACGTGGAGAAGGCAAGCTGTTAGCCTTTTTGGGGCGCAGCCACACCAGGCTGAGCGTCTAAAAAAACGGAAACTTTCCTAGAGAATTAAGATGGATTCAGGAAAGACAAAAAAATTGCCTACTTGTACTTGACACAAACAAGAATAAAGCCGCCGTTGACAGGGCGGCTTTATTGTGCTAATATATCAATTGTTCAAGCTGTATATCACTTGCCCGAGTGTCGGAACAGGCAGACGAGGCGGTCTCAAAAACCGTTGGCTTTACAGCCGTGTGAGTTCGAGTCTCACCTCGGGCACCATGCTTACTAAAAGCCGCATGTCAATGCGGTTTTTTCTTTGCCATTCATGTACCGGCGGCGCGGGACCCATGGAGCGACCAGGGCTCCTTGCAGCCGGCAATTAACACCGAACGACAAAGCAGCAGTTTGTCAACAAGCTGCCGGAGGGAAGTTCCTCCGTTTTTTGTATCATTTGTCACGTTTTATGAGGCACCGTTGGTTCTATCACGGTAGACTTGGCTTTTCCTGCGGCAGTGGTCCGGGGATTGATGTCACGGCCGGTGGTGTCGAGACCGGCTGCTGCCTCTAACAGGGAGCCTCCGGCCCCTTTTGTAAGGAGCCAAAAACGTTAATCTCAGGTGGGTCCTATTTGACCGGGTTAATAAAATGACGAGGAGTTGGATAGATACACATAGCGGGAACATCATGAATGCCATAGGTCAAGAGCTCTCGGGTGTGTTGCCTGAAAACAAAAAACCGGCCGCCGGTATCGTTAAGCCAGGTTAGCCGTTTGTAGATAACCAATCATGGTGGTAGCCATGATTTCATAGCCCCGGCGATTGGGGTGGCAAGAGTCCGCGTAATAGGCGGGATTGCCGGCACCGTCGCCCTCCAGCAAGGGGGTATAGAAATCGATGATATTAATCTTCTGCTCCATGGCGAAGGATTGCATCCAAGACCGGTAGTTATCCAGGTACGGAACCGATGCCAAGGTGCCCGGCAAGTCTGGGTCATCCAGGGCAGACTTGTTAATGGGGATGGGCAGTCCTAAATGAAAACGGATGTGATGCCGGCGCGCCAGGTGAAACATCCTCATGATGTTTTCTTGCACGACGGCTAGCGGTGTTTTGTACCAGGCGTCATTGGTGCCGCCTAGGACCACCACATCGGTAGGCGCCAGTGCGATGACATCGGCCTCGAACCTGGCCAGCATATCGGCAGTGGTGTCGCCGTTATGGCCTTTGTTGACCAGTTCTCCCATGAAGGCAGTCTGAGTCAGGTGGACCCAGGAGGCGTCCGGCCCGTAAGGATATCCATAGGTGATGCTGTCTCCAAGACAGACGAATAACATGTGCATCCCTGCCTGACATCTAAGTTTTGGTATTAACTAACACTAGTTTAACTGATTTACCTGCCGGTAACAACTGTAGATTGTACCAGAACGTACGGAAAGGGGAAAACGACCATTCTTTAGAATTATTGGCTGTTAGGTACCATGATAGTTATAATAAAAGAAGGCAAGAAACTCAAATATAGGTGGTGATGACTTGTCTCGTAATGAGGAACCCCTTTGTGAAGAAGTTTGTATCGACAAAGAAGCCGTGTTAAGAGCGAAGCAAAACCGGCTCACCGATGAAGAAGTAACCCAATTGGCCGAGACTTTCCGCGCCTTGGGTGACCCAACGCGCATTAGAATTATTCAAGCCCTGCGGCAAGAAGAACTATGCGTCTGCGATTTGTGCCAGGTATTAGATATGAGCCAATCGGCCATTTCCCATCAGCTGCGGGTGCTGCGCAACCTGCGCCTGGTAAAATTCCGCAAGTCAGGGAAGAATGTTTATTATTCCCTGGATGACGAGCATATTGTTTCGCTGTTTGATCAGGGTTTAGTGCATATTCGTCATGATTAATCTTCGTGCCGGAGGAGGTCTCGCTATGTCGAGGCCTTTTTCATTTTGGGCCAAAGACGGTTCCTGGTATATCTAATCTATTTAGTTTAAATAGGCCCTGTGTTATAATGACAAGAGGCTCAAACCTTGAAGCAGGAGAAATCTTGCGGGGGAGAAAAGGGGGGATGGCCGTGGAAAGAGACGAAGCAACCTTAATTGCAAGATCTCAACAAGGAGACGTAGAGGCTTTCGGTGAGCTGGTTGCTCTGTACGAAAGACAAGTGTATACCATAGCTTACCGTTTTATGGGGAATCCTGAAGACGCCAGCGATCTGGCCCAGGAAGCGTTTGTCAGGGCTTTTCGCGCTGTCAAGAGTTTTCGAGGAGAAGCCTCTTTTAAGACGTGGCTTTATCATATCATCGCTAATGTGTGCCGGGATGAACTGAGAAAAAGAAAGAAGCAGGTAGTTGTTTCCCTTGATGCCCCGATTATGACGGATGATGGTTTTATTACGCGGGAGCAGGATGACTGGTCCCTGGCCCCCGAAAGAGTTTATGAGAGTATAGAATTACAGGAAACCATTCAGAAGCTGTTGAATCAGCTAACCCCCGAATACAGGCAGGTTTTGGTCTTAAGGGAAATCCAAGGTTTCACCTACGAAGAAATCGCTCAAATACTGGCGTGCTCTCTAGGGACCGTAAAGTCGAGGATTAACCGGGCACGCAAGGCGATGCGGGACCTGATTGCCGCCAATAAGGAACTTTTTCAAAGCACCTCACGTCTAGTAGAGTGAAAGGAGGGAGACGCATGCTTGATTGTGCAGCCGTTCGAGAGGAATTGTCTGCTTATATCGATAACGAACTGCCCTCAGCCAAACGACAAGAAATCGAACAACACTTGCAGAGATGTAAAGGCTGCTATGATGAATACATCGAGCTGCAAGTCACCTCTGCCATAATGCACTCCCTGAGAGAACTGGAGCCTCCCCCGGGGTTTAGAGATAAAGTGGCCGAGCGATTACGGAAGGAAGAAAATCGGGGCATCTGGCGTAAAGTGGCGAAGAAGCCATGGTACTCTCTCGGTGCGGCGGCAGGAATATTGCTTCTGATCGGTGCTTGGGGCTTGTGGTTTGACGGCGGGTGGGCCAGATTTCCGGTGGACTTGACGGGGCAGGCGGAAATTGCCCAGGAGGATGCGAGCACGGTCGGCGAAGCCGTAGAAATGCAGCTTTTTGCCGGTGATATAGCTTCAGAGGAACGTGCCGCCGGTATGGAAGCTGCAGGGAAAACCCCTGAGCAAAATGCAGGGGCTGCCGTGGCCTGGGATGAGCCGGTAATCGAAAAAGCAGAGGCGCCGGAACCCAGTCCTCCCCCGGCCGGGGAAGACGAAAACAGGGTGTTTGAAGTGGCTTTAAGGTCTCTGCCTCCGGAAGCGGTGGGAGAAACACCGCCGGATCATACGGAAGCAGGGGCAGGCCGAGATGAAATAGATAAGCCGGAAGCCGATGCCAGGGCTTTGGTCCTGCAAGGAGCACCCCCCGGCGGGGAAGGGCTGGTCATTGAAATCAGCCTCACCACGGAAGCGGTTGAGCAAAGCCGGCATGCCGTCGAAAGCCTAGCCTATCGAAACGGCTTGGGGGTAGCCCGCCACGAGGAAAACGGGATCACTGTTTTGGTCATGCTGGTACCAATTCACCTGCAGAGAAGCATTATTGAGCAGCTGCGAGGAACAGGTTTTGTTACCGGGGAAGTTCTCTCCAATCCTGAGCTGGGCGAAAGAATAAACGAGCTGAGCAGGTCGCAAGAAGAGCTGTGGCAGCAGCAGAGCGAGTTAAATGCGCTGATTGCCAGCGGCGGGGCTTTGGAGGAAACGCAGGTCTGGGAAGAGGAACTGGCGAAAGTTCAAGCTCAATTGAAGGAAATAGAAGGGGAGTTGCAGCAGTTGGAAGAAGAATTACCCCCTTCGGAAATCAAGATTATCTTAAAAAAGTAAGCGGGTGAGGTAGGAAACTGGTATGCAGGAAATTATTTCTTGCATACCGAATTTTTATTTTTGACACTCTGACCAGTATGGCAAAACTAATAAACGGAACTTCCATTGAGGGATTAGAGGTGTATTCATGTGAACGGTAAGAAAAAGAGGTTCTTGGTAGTTGACGGCAGCAGCTTGGCTCACCGGGCTTTTTATGCCTTGCCGCTGCTGTCGAACCGGCAGGGCGTATTTACCAATGCGGTGTACGGGTTTGTGACAATGCTTGGCAAGATCCTGGCGGAAGAACAGGTAGATTACATAGCCGTGGCTTTTGATAAAGGCCGGGACACTTTCCGGACGGAGCGTTATGCGGGGTATAAGGGACACCGGAAAGCCACACCGCCGGAACTGGTGCCCCAGTTTAATTTAATTGAAGAACTATTGAAGGCACTCCGCATCGCCAGTTTTGCCTTGGACCGTTATGAAGCCGATGATTTGATCGGGACGATGGCCAAAAAGGCTGAAGCACAGGGGATGGAAGTATTGATCTTAACGGGGGACAGGGATGCGCTGCAATTGGTGTCCCCGTCGATTACAGTCATGCTGACGCGTAAAGGCATCAGCCAGTTAGAGTATTACGATCCGGCCAAAATCACGGAGAAATACGGCATCCAACCTATCCAGTTGATCGATGTGAAGGGACTGATGGGAGATGCTTCGGACAATATTCCCGGTGTGCCGGGTGTGGGAGAAAAAACAGCTCTCAAGCTGATACAGCAGTATGGGAGTGTAGAAAACGTCTTGGCGAATTTGGACAGCATTTCCGGGGCTAAATTGAAGGAAAGCCTGACTCAATATGCAGAACAGGCTTTGCTCAGCAAGGAGTTGGCGACCATAGATTGCCTGGCGCCACTGGAATTTTGTTTAGATGACTGCCTTTATCAAAGTCCTGATTATGCCCAGCTTTTGCAGTACTACAAGGACCTGGAGTTTAACAGCTTGATCCCGGCGGTACTGGACAAAATGGGGGACTCGGCGGACCGGGTGGCGGTAAAGCAGGACCAGCCCACCGTTTTAACGAGCTGGTCCGAGTATGCTGCCCGCTGGCAGGAAGCCATGACCCACCGGCTGGTGGCTGTGGAGCTGGAGCTGGACGGCGCTTCCGCCCTCAGGGCTGGTCTGAAAGGCATCGGTTTTGCCACAGAGGACGGTGCATTCGGTTATGAAGTGGAGCCCGGTCAAGAGCAGCGCGTTCTCGACCTGGTGCGGGAGACAGCTGGCAGCTCTGCACCGGCATTCATCTTGCACGATGCCAAAAAGGCGATGTTGATACTGGGTTTGCCCGGCCTGGGCCGGTTCAACCTGTATGGGGATACCATGGTGGCTGCCTATCTCCTAAACCCCAACAGCGGTCAGAAAGGCTTACCTGAGATTGTCCTGGAACACCTGAACCTGCCCCTGGTGCAGGAAAGCAGTACCGGGTTATCCTTAGGGAAAAGGGCGCTGATGGTGTATCGCTTGCATGAGGTGTTGCGCCGGAAGCTGGCGGACACCGGGATGCTGGAGCTTTATACCCAAGTTGAGCTGCCGCTGGTGGCGGTGCTGGCGTCCATGGAAGCCCGCGGGGTGAAGCTGGATTTGCCCCAACTGGACAGCATGGGGCGGGAACTGGAAGAGAGCATCAATGAAATTACCCGGGAAATCTACGAGCTGGCCGGGGAGGAGTTCAATATCAACTCCCCGAAACAATTAGGCCGTATTCTCTTTGAAAAACTGGGTTTGCCGCCGGTGAAAAAGACTAAGACCGGGTATTCCACCGATGCGGAGGTGCTGGAGGAATTGGCGCCGCGGCATCCCATTGTGGCCGGCATCTTGCAGTACCGCCAACTGGTAAAACTGCACGGAACCTACGTGGAGGGGTTGAAAGCCCTAGCGGATCCGGCTACCGGTAAAGTGCACACGACTTTCAATCAAACGGTGACGGCTACCGGCAGGTTGAGCAGCCAGGAGCCGAACCTGCAAAACATTCCCATCCGGCTGGAGCAAGGTCGCTTGATCCGGAAAGCCTTCATCCCGTCCCAGGCAGACTGGCTCTTGCTGGCAGCAGATTATTCTCAAATCGAGCTCAGGGTACTGGCCCACATCTCCGGTGATGCCAACCTGATTGATGCCTTCCGAAAGAAACAAGATATTCACGCTCGCACGGCCAGTGAGGTCTTCGGGGTGCCTCTGGACCGGGTTACGCCGGAAATGAGACGGCAGGCCAAAGCGGTTAATTTCGGCATCGTCTACGGCATCAGCGATTACGGCTTAAGCAGGGACCTGGGCATCAGCCGGAAAGATGCCGCCAGGTATATTGATTTGTATTTTGCCAGGTACCCGGGGGTGAAAAGATACATTGACCAAATCATTTTGGATGCCAGGGAAAAAGGATACGTTACAACTCTGTTAAATCGCCGCCGTTATTTACCGGATCTCTTCAGCTCTAACCGCAATATCCGTGCCTTCGGGGAGCGGACGGCCATGAATACCCCGATCCAGGGAACGGCGGCGGATATTATCAAACTGGCCATGATTAAAATTGAAGAAGTATTCCGGGAACGGGGCCTGGCTGCGGCCATGATTCTCCAAGTCCATGACGAATTAATTTTTGAAGTGCCCAAAGACGAGTTGGAAGAAGTGGAACGTTTAGTGAGGAATATCATGGAAAACGTGGTGTCCTTGCAGGTTCCCCTAGAGGTGGATGTGAAGGCCGGACCTAATTGGTATGATATGGTGACCATAGAAAGGAAGGACGACCATGCCTGAGCTGCCGGAAGTAGAAACAGTGAAACGCACCCTGGCTGACCAGTTGACGGGTGAAAAGATTACGAAGGTGTCCATTCATTACCCGGGCAATATCAGACAACCGGAGCCGGAGGTTTTTAAACAGACCTTAATAGGTAAAGAGTTTCTGGCCATTGACCGGCGCGGCAAGTTTCTCCTCCTTACTTTGTCGGAAGGATATGTTCTTGTCGTGCACTTGCGCATGACGGGCCAGCTGGTTTTGGCTCACGCCATGGACGGCTTGGCTAAGCACACCCATCTCGTCTTTTCCTTGTCCGGGGAAAGGGAACTTCGCTATGCGGACCAGCGGAAGTTCGGCACCATTGATCTGGTGTCTCAAACCGAGATGAACAAGTTAAAAGGATTAAGTGAACTGGGCATGGAGCCCTTATCCCCCGATTTTACCGCCGAGCGGTTGGCGGCTGTGCTGCAAAATAAAAAGCGTCCCATTAAAAACCTTTTATTGGACCAAACCATAGTGGCAGGTATCGGCAATATTTACGCTGATGAGATCTTGTTCGAGGCTGGGATTCACCCGGAAAAGCCGGCCGGTGAGCTGTCACCAGAGGAGATATCCGCCTTGTGGGAAGCTGTGCCCAAAATGCTGAACCTGGGAATCCAGCACAGGGGCACATCAATTCGCAACTACGTGGATGGGGCGGGGCAGCAAGGAGGTTTTCAAAACCTGCTGAGGGTCTACGGCCGCCAGGGGAAACCGTGCCGCCGGTGTGGTGCAACCATCCGGAGAACAAAAGTATCCGGCAGGGGTACCTATTTCTGCCCCGGCTGCCAGGGACATGTGGAGCATAGATAATGGGGTGTCGCCTTTGTATATCATCGGTCTCACCGGAGGCATCGGCAGCGGCAAGAGCACGGTCGGATCCATGCTGGCGCAGCTGGGGGCCGTGGTCATTGATACCGACCGGGTAGCGCGGGAAGTGGTGGCTCCGGGAAGCACAACCTTACAAGAGATTGTGAGATATTTTGGGCATGATGTCTTGCAGGCTGACGGGAGCCTGGACCGGAAGAAGCTCGGTTCCCTCGTTTTCGCCGATGAAACTAAACGAAAAATACTTAACAAAATTACCCATCCAGCAATCAAAAACGCCGTCCGGGAGAAGCTGGGGCAGATAGAACAGCGGGATCCCGGGGCCGTGGTAGTTATTGAAGCCCCGCTGTTGATTGAAGCAGGCATGACGGAAATGGTTGATGAAGTTTGGCTCGTTACGGTGGCACCGGAGATCCAGGTGAAACGAGTGATGGAAAGGGACGGGCTGAGTTATGAAGCC
Organism: Clostridia bacterium; assembly: GCA_012840125.1. NCBI lineage: Bacteria > Bacillati > Bacillota > Clostridia > Clostridia bacterium. The sequence goes on from DULZ01000024.1 coordinate 9,685, forward strand.
GCCATGCAGCGGATCGGGAGCCAATTGCCATCCTCGGAACAAATGGCTTACAGTGATGTGGTGATTTCCACGGGGCAAAGCCTGGAACAAGTGCGCCGGGAAATCAAAAGACAATGGAGACGACTAAAAAGTGCCGCAAGAAGATAGAATCTAGAAGAATGCAGATTTCAGATCGGCTGGAGGGAAAAGGTGGCTAGGCTGCGCGTACTGTTCAAAACAGGGATGATATTCTTTCTGCTGTCCGCCTTGGCAGCGGCAGTATTATTTGTACCATGGTTTTGGCGGTTGTTGTACCCGCTGCCTTACCGGGATACTGTTTTTGCTCAGGCGGAGGCAGTTAACATCGATCCTTACCTGGCCATGGCCGTGATCAGGGTGGAAAGCAAGTTTCGCCCCCAAGCTCAATCGGTCCGGGGGGCCAGGGGATTGATGCAATTGATGCCGGACACTGCCCGGTGGGTGGCCCAGCAAATAGGTGAGGAATATCATCCGGATCTGCTCTTTGATGTGGAGTATAATACAAAAATAGGATGCTGGTACCTGGCCAAATTGCTGGAGGATTTCGGAGGGAGTTTGCCCCTGGCCCTGGCGGCCTATAACGGGGGACCCAACAATGTGAGACAATGGCTCAGTGAAGGGATCTGGAACGGGGAGGCGGAGAACCTGCACCAGATTCCTTTTCCCGAGACCAGGGACTTTGTGGAAAAAGTCATGGAAGGGTACGAATCTTACCGGCGTATTTACGGCTGGTATGCAAAATTATCGACAAAAGGAGGTTTTTGGGGAATAATACCGAATAAGTGTTTTTGACAAAGATATGTGTTAAGAGGTGGAACTCTTGAACTGGAAAGAAATCACCACATTGAAACAGGTTGAAGAATTTCAGGTGCAGCCTGAACGGTTGTTTTTTTCCGCTGACCATGACGAGATCCGGAGTGGGGTCACGACTGACATCTATTTTATTAGGACTTTGGAGATACTGTCCCATTTGGGCTTATCTGATACCGAGGTGGTGGCGGAGGTCTTCGGCCGCAGGGAAGGTATTCTGGCCGGGGTGGAGGAAGTGAAAAACCTCCTCAAGGAAAAGCCGGTGCAGGTATGGTCCCTGCCGGAAGGAGCTCCTTTTAAGGCAAAAGAAGTAGTGATGAGGATTCAAGGCCCCTACAGCCAGTTTGGGGCTTTTGAAACGGTTTTGCTGGGCATGCTGGCCAGTTCTTCCGGGTGGGCCACGGCAGCCAGAGCGGCTAAAGAAGCGGCCGGTGACAAGCCCGTTATTTGCTTTGGTGCCAGGCATGTGCACCCGGCGGTGGCGCCGGTGATGGAGAGAGCGGCGCTGGTGGGTGGGTGCGACGGAGCCAGCTGTATTCTTGGTGCCAAGCTGGTCGGCCGGGAACCCCAGGGGACAGTGCCTCATGCCGTGTTCCTCATTGTCGGCGACACCGTAGAAACGGCTAAGGCTTATCATCAATGGATGCCTGCCAACGCCAAGCGGGTCATCCTGGTGGATACTTTTAAAGATGAGGCGGAAGAGGCCCTGCGGCTGGCTCATGCCTTGGGAGAAGCACTGGACGGTATTCGATTGGATACTCCCAGCGAGCGGGGCGGGGTGACCCCGGATTTGGTACGGGAAATTCGTTTCCGTCTGGATGCCCAAGGGTTTCACCGGGTGGGCATCTTTGTCTCCGGAGGACTGTCCCCGGAGCGGATCAGTATCCTGAGTGAGGCCGGTGCATCTGCTTTTGGTGTCGGCAGCTATATTTCAGGGGCTGCTCCGATTGACATGACCATGGATTTGAAGATGGTGAACGGTCAGCCGATTGCCAAAAGGGGACGCTTGCCCGGCTTGACCGCATCAGAACGCTTAATACGGATTCTTTAAATGGCCGGTTTTCCGGTCTTTTTCATTGACCAAAGAAATCTGGCGGAAAGGAAATGTTAACCGGTGAGTGCGCGCGGGAGAATGAAAATGTTGCTGCTGGTACTCTCGGTCTTACTTGTTGTCACTACCGGCTGCCGGCAGGAAAGATTTGAGCCCCATGCCAATAAGAGAATAAATACGGTGAATCCGGCAGCCCTCCGAGTAGGACTGGTGCATCAGATCGAGAGCTTGGATCCGGTAAAAATCAAGCACTTTGGTGAGATGCAGGTAGCTCGCGCTATCTATGAAACCTTGTTTGCTTTGGAACCTGACACCGGTAGGCTAGTCCCTTTACTGGCGGAGCAGTGGGAGGTGAGTCCTGAAGGGCACTCCTATCTCATCCGCTTGCGTCAAGGCATCAAATTCCACAGCGGCCGGGAATTAACCGCCGAGGACGTGAAGTTTTCCTGGCAAAGAGTGCTGGCCCTAGGAGAGCCGGTGGATTTAGCCAACGCTTTTCTTTCCGTGGCCGGGGCCATTGAATTCGCTTCGGGCCGGGCTTTGCATGTGACGGGGCTGGAAGTAACGGATCCTTACACCTTGAGAATTAACTTGACCAAACCGGACAACCGTTTCTTGCAAGTACTGGCCCACCCGGGGGCGGCGGTGGTGGATATGAAAGTGGTGGAACTGGTGGGTGAGTATTACGGCGAGCCCGGCGACTACCAGTCGCCGGTGGTAGCCCTGGCGGGGACCGGCCCTTTTGCCCTGGTGGAATGGATTGGAGGGGTGCAGGTGACCCTGCAGGCTTTTGACCAGTATCACGGGGAGGCCCCCCAATCCAAGCGACTGGAGTTTATCCAGTATCCGGACTTAGAAATGCTGAGCGCGGATTTTGAAGCGGAATACTTGGATTTGGCCTTGCTGCCTAACGATCTCTACCGGAAGTATTTCGCGTCGCCTGCACAAACCGTGGTCTTGCCGGGTTCGGACCTGTACTATCTCGGTTTTAATACCGGTCGTGAGCCTTTTAGCAGGTTGGCATTGCGGGAAGCCATCAGCCGCTGCCTGGACCGGCACGTACTGGCCCAAATATTTCAGGGAGAACCCCTGTCCGGCCTACTGCCCCGCTCCCTGATGGAGGGCCGGCCGTCCAGAACCGGTTACAGCTATCAACCCGGTGCCGGGGCAGTGGTTTTGCCTGGTGACGAACCGGTACCAGGTCTAACTTTAACGCACCGGGAAGGAGAGCCATGGGCTTCCATCGCCGCGGAAGTGAAAACACAGCTGGAACGATGCGGCTTCACCGTCCACTTGCAGGGCCTGCCTGCAGCTGAGTTTCAAAGGGCGGTACGCAGCGGGGAAGCCGGCTTTTACCTGGATTACTGGCAGAGCTCAACCCCCTGGGCCGAGTTCTTTCTTGCATCTCATTTTGCTTCCCCTGGCCTTGCCAATTGGGGGGGCTACACGAATCCCGTGGTAGACGACCGGTTCTTCTTCATTGATACGCAGGCTGACGATGATAGTGAACGGCTGGAGAGCTTGCTGGAAATTGAGCAGTTAGTTCAGGAGGATTATGCCATCTTGTCCCTGGGGAGCAGCAAGACATTTGTCGCCTTCCAGGAAGATGTGCAAGACGTTGTTGTCCTGCCGCCGGGCTTGGTCATGTGGGAAAAGTGCTCCCGGTTACCAGTCCGTTGACAAAATGTGGCGAGAATGACTAGGGGTGGTATAAGGAGGCCGCCGGAGCCGGATACTAGGGAATAAAAAGCTAAAAGGTGAGCATGATGTTTGACCTCCGTTACCACATTGCCTCACTGACGGCTGTGTTCCTGGCTCTGGGGTTGGGGATCCTGGTAGGGATTACGGTGGTTGATGATGAAGCCCTGGTCAATGAGCAGAAATACTTAATTGACCGCCTGGAAGAAGAGTTCAGGTCGATAAGGGGGCAAAATGCCCTCCTGCGCCAGGAAATAGCCAGGCAGCAGCAGGATAAGGCTGTGCTGGAGCAGTTCGCGCAAACCGCATTGCCGTATGTTATTAAAGACCGTTTAAAGGGTAAGAGAATAGCCATCGTGCAGACCACCGGTACCCCTTTACCGGATGGGCTGGCCGCCAATTTGGAGCTGGCCGGCGCCGAAATAGTATCTTTAATCGATTTGAATACTATCTTTAGACAGGACGACCGGCCCCTTAAAGCAATACCGGAAGGTGAAAAAGACGAGGCACCCATGGCTATCGCAGGGCCCGTGCCGGAAATGGTGGAAATGGTGTGGACCTGGCTGTCTTTGCCGGGGGAAGCAGCCCCTGAAGCAGGCAGCATTCCATTAGACGCAGTGATTGTCCTGGGGGGTACCGCTACCAGGGAAGATATGCTTTGCGAAGAGCTGGACTTGCCGCTGATCTCCTTGTTGCGGGAAAAAGGAATCATCGTAGCCGGTGTGGAGGTCTCGGGCATGCCCTATTCCTACCTGCCCCATTACCGGAAGTGGGCGGACATTACGGTGGAAAGAGTGGATACGGTTTATGGACAGGTGGCTTTGATCTGGGCTTTGATGGGGTTTCCGGGCTATTACGGCACCAGTGGGGAGGCCTGGGGTTTACTGCCGCCTGTGGACGACGCTTAAGACCCGGGAGCAGCAAAAAAGCGTGGTCCATTACCACGCTTTCCTTTACAGACTGGTGTCGGAGGAGGGACTTGAACCCTCACGGTATGCACCATACGCCCCTCAAACGTACGCGTCTGCCGGTTCCGCCACTCCGACATGTGTTATAATATTATGTGGTTGTTCACTACGTATGATACTATAGCACAAGTGAAGGTGCTTCGTCAAGTCTGGCCGGAAGCAAACCCGGTGCTTTTTGGCCGTGATTTTTTTATGCTGTGCCGGTCCATAACCGGTAAAGAGGTGTTGGTGAATGCACAACATTTGGGTCATGTACGGAACCCGGGCGGATGAGATGGCGTATCGCATGCTGGAGGCCATGGGCGTGGCGGAAGAGATCAAAGCCCTGGGAGTGAATAACCCTTTGATAGGCCTCAAGCCTAACTTGGTGGTAGCCCAGCCCTCCCACTGGGGAGCCACCACTGACCCGGCATTGGTGGCGGGGGTAATCCGGTATCTCAGAGAGCATGGCTTTTGCCGGATCATGATCATGGAGAGCTCCTGGATGGGGGAACGAACGGAAGACGCTTTTAGACACTGCGGCTATATGGCTTTGCAGCAGGAATTTGACGTACCCCTGATCGATTTAAAAAAGGATGATTATGAGGAAAGAGACATTAATGGGTACAAGCTATTGGTTTGCCGGCAGCCCCTGCAAGTTGACTACTTAATTAATTTGCCGGTGCTGAAAGCGCACTGCCAAACAAGAATCACCTGTGCCCTGAAAAATATGAAAGGGTGTGTCCCTGACGCGGAAAAAAGGCGGTTTCATCGTTTAGGGCTGCATGAACCCATCGCGTATTTAAACAAGGCTTTGCGGCCCCATCTCACCGTGGTGGACGGGATTATCGGTGACTTAACCCATGAAGAAGGGGGAAACCCGGTCCGGATGGGGCGGGTAATTGCAGGCCGGGATCCGGTGTTGATTGATGCTTATGTGGCGGAACTGTTGGGTTACGAGGTGAATGACATCCCTTACATAGAAATGGCCGCCGCGCTGGGGGTGGGGCGTGCCGAACTCCTGCCCGGAGATGTCCTGGCATTAAACCGGGTGGAGAGCCAGGCGGTGGAAGAGATTGAACCCGGCTTTCAGGTAGACCTGCTGCGGCCCTGGTTTACAGAAAAAGAGGCTTGCTCCCCTTGTGTCGGCGGCTTAGTGCATGCCCTTCAGCGGCTCCGGGAAGAGGGAAAGCTGCCGGGTTTGCCTCAAACCATTGTCATTGGACAGGGCTACAAGAACCGGCAGGGCGACGGCATCGGTATCGGAACATGCACCGGGGGTTACAGCTCCTGCCTCAAGAAATGCCCGCCGACAGCCAGGGAAATCATAAATTTCTTGGAAAACTACCTGGCCGGGAGGTGAGTGAAAGATGCCGGTCATCATAGCGGCCGTTTTCGGCATAGGTATCCTGCTGCATTTTTTTGCTTTTCTAGTCGGGTTGTCCAGGATCAGGAGCATCCAAGGAGGCCGTGAACCCGAGGGCATTTCCGTCATTAAACCCGTCAAAGGGGTAGACGCAGAAGCATATGAAAATTTTAAATCTTTTTGTTGCCAGCAGTTATCTGTTCCCTACGAGTTAATTTTCGCCTTGCAGGATCCCCAGGACCCGGCCTTGCCGTTAATTGAGAAGCTCAAGCATGAGTATCCGGAGGTGGATATCCGCATTACCGTGAATCCGGTCAAGCATCCCTGGACCGGCAAGTGCAGCAACTTGTATTACGGCCTTCAACTGGCCAAATACGATTGCCTGGTGTTAAGTGATGCTGATATGCGGGTGGCTCCTGATTTCATCTCCCGGATTACCTCGCAGCTGTACGGCCGGGGATTAGGGTTGGTCTCGGCTCTTCCCATTCATGTGGAGGCCAGGGGATTCTGGGCTTTGGTTTACCAACTGCATCTCAACGCCACCATTTTGGCTCAATGGCTCCCCTGGGCTTCGGTATTCAAATTGGGAGTGGCCGGCGGGACAGTGGCCATCAAGAGAGAGGTTTTGGAGCAAATTGGGGGCATCGAGGCCATAGGCGATTATGTGGTGGAAGATGTGCAGTTAGGTTTTCTGGTGAAAGAAGCGGGATACGGCATCGCCGTTGGTCCGGAGATCTATTCCCCCGTGGGAGCGAAAACGAAAGAAGATGCGGTGAGTCTCATGGCGCGAGGTGCCATCATCTACCGGAGGATGCTGCACCTGGCTCTGGAAGTTCCTTATTTGGTGGTGGCTTATTTTTACCTGCCGTTACTGCTGGCCGGTATCATGTTTCTGGAGCCGAGCTTTTTGTGGGCTGCAGGTATACATTTGGGGTGCAAAATGCTCACCGGCTTCCTGATTTCCCGTACCGCCGGTACTTCCGGAGCGGAAACCTTATGCATACCGATTGCTGATTGCCTGTTTCTTTATATCTATGTCAGAACGGTTGTTTCCGGGGATTTGACCTGGCGGGGTATCTCTTACCGGGTGGATGGCAAAGGCAGGCGGCTGACATCGTAAGGAACATTTCGGTGACGGAGATATCAGGAAAGAGGTGCTGTTCCATGCAGAAACGGAGAACGGATTACCATGTACATCCCAACTATTCCATTGATGCTTCGCCGGTTACCATGTATGAGTATTGTGAGAAAGCATTACAATTGAACCTGGCAGAGATCTGTTTTACTACCCATGTGGAACTGGACCCGGTCAGGGAGCAGGTGGAGAATTTTGTTTATGTGGACGGTCGCCGGGTTCCGGTCCACGACCCCCATTGGCTGGACCGGTACTTTCAAGAATTACTGGAGGTGCGGGAAAGGTTTAATGAGGAAGGTTTGACGGTGCGGGCCGGGGTCGAAATCGGGTATTGCCCCGGTGTAGAAAAAGACATCGAAAGAATGATAGACAATTATCCCTTCGATTATGTGCTGGGGGCGATTCATTGTCTCGATCACATTTCCATTTCCTCCAAGAAAGAAAGCCCGGTTTACTTTCGGCGGAAAAGTGTCACCCAAATGGCCCAAGCCTACTTCCGGGTGCTGATGGAAGCGGTCCAAACCGGCTTATTTGATTGCATTGCTCATGTGGATCTCTATCGCAGGTACGGTTACAGCTTCTACGGGGATGCCGTTTTCACGGCCCATCGAGGATTCATTGAGCCGGTTTTTGCGGAGATGGCACGAAGGGGAATGGGTCTGGAAATTAATACTTCCAGCCGGCGCCGCGGGTTACAGGATTTTCACCCGGCGGAAGAAATTCTTTCATTAGCCGCCCAGCATGGCATCGCCATTTTTACCGTCGGATCGGATGCCCATTCCCTGGCGGAGCTGGGCGGGGATATTGATGAGGCTCTGGCGCTGCTGGAGCGGTACCGGCTGGAAAATTATGTCTTTACCCAAAGGAAACCTTGTCCTACCCGTGATGCTGCATGAGCTGCCTGGCTTTGACCAGGCGGGCCAGAGCTTGCAGGTGGGTGATGAGGGCCAGCAAGATTAAGACCAGGGGGACTTGATTGAAAATACCTCCCAGCATGATCAGGAACAGCCGCCCGTCCCGGTTGGCGGGAAGGTAATGCAGTACACCGTCGTGAAGTTCGGGTATATAGGTGCTGCCCGTGAGAGCATGGTATTTTTCCTTAAAAAGCATGGACATGGGGATGCCGGTTAGCGCCAAGACACCGAACACTAAAGCGGAAGGATGGGCTGCTTGGGCATACCAGCCGTAAACCATGCCGAACACAATCATGTAATCCGCGTACCGGTCCAACACGGCGTCGAAAAGGGCGCCGAATTTATTTTGAAGGAACTTCAACCGGGCAATTTCCCCGTCAACCCCATCCAGAATGGAACAAAACTGGGCCAGCAGTCCTCCCGCCCAGGGCCGGCCCAGGCCGAAAGCCAGTGCCGAGGCTGCCGCCACTACCAGGGAAAGGAAGGTAATCTGGTTGGGGGTAACTTTCGTTTTGGCCAGCTGCCGGGTAATCGGCAGGGAAAAGCGGCGGTTGAGGTTTTTGGAAATAAACCCGTCTTTGGAAGGTATCAAGGCGTTAAGGAGCATTTTTTCCGCTTGCAGGTGACTGTCCCTGTCATCCACATCGATCCAGCGGCCGCTGATGAAATGGAGTTTTAGCCGTCCTGCGGCGGCCAGGGCATTGACGGCATCGGTGAGAGCATATGCTCCCTTATCAATGGCAGCCCCGAGGGCATCGAGCAGGGTTCCGGTGCCCATAAACAAGCCGCAATCGACGGAGGAAAAATTTTTCAGGTCTTTTCCCAACCTTTCCGGCTTGTCGCCGGACATTTTTATTTTGGTGCATTCCTCTAAGTCAAAGACCTGCTCCAAATCGCGGTCCGCGGCCAGCAGGACCTGGTCCGGCGCCAGGCGTTGTTCTTGCGCCAAAAAGTCCTGCAGCACCTTTGGCTCGAAAATGTGGTCTGCCATGACCAGCAAGAATCTTTCGCCGGGGCGGTAGGCCCGGTGAAAAGTATAGGCGGAGACACCGTTGCCTAATGCCCAATCCGGGTTGTGCAAGTACTCGACGGCTACGCCTAACCGCTTCCCGTCCCCCAGGTGGGTTTCGATTTCCCTGCGGTAACGGCCGGTGATCACGACAAACTCCTTGATACCACAGGCCCGCAAAGAGAGAATGCTTCTTTCGATTAAAGATAAGCCGCATAAACGGATAAGAGGCTTGGGCCGGTCAAAACTAGCCCTGAGCCTCTTACCTTCTCCGGCGGCCAGGATCACCGCTCGCACTATCGTTCCCTCCTGCCGGCAATGAAATCTTCCACCATCTGTTTGGCCTCCGTATCGGTGTATTGTACCGGAGGAGATTTCATGGTGTAGGCGGAAATAGAATGGAGGATACCGCCGGTGCCCCGGTCTAAGGCCAGTTTCATGCAGCGGATGGCATCGATGATGACCCCCCCGCTATTGGGAGCATCTTCCACGGATAGCTTCACATCCAAAGTGAGGGGGACATTGCCGAAGCCCCTGCCTTCCATGCGAATATAGCAGATCTTGTTGTCGTTCAACCAGGGGACGTAGTCGCTGGGACCGATGTGAATCATATCATCTGCCAGGGAGACTTTCAGCTCAGATTGCACGGATTGGGTTTTCGATTTTTTCTTGGATGTTAACCGGCTGTGGTTGAGCATGTTCAGGAAGTCGGTGTTGCCGCCAAAGTTCAATTGGTAAGTACGGTCTAGGATAACACCCCTGTTTTCAAACAACTTGGTCAGGGTACGGTGGACAATGGTGGCCCCTACTTGGCTCTTAACATCATCGCCGATAAGCGGCAGTCCTTTTTCCTGAAATCTTTTCGCCCAGGCGGGATCCGAGGCAATGAAAACCGGCATGGCGTTAATGAATCCTACACCGGCTTCCAAACAGGCTTCTGCGTAGAAGCGGGCTGCCTGTTCTGAACCGACGGGCAGGTAGTTAATGAGCATTTCGGCGCCGGATTCTTTCAGCACTTTAACCACATCGCAAGGTTCCGCGTCGGCCACGATAAAGCGCCGGTCATCGGGATAATCGGCCATGTGTTCCGAGACCCCGTCCAGGACATGGCCCATCTGGACGGTAACAGGATAATCCGGAAGGTTCTCATAAAACACCGTGGTGCAATTCGGCTTGGCAAAAACAGCTTCCTTCAGTTTCTTGCCGACCTTTCGTTGATCGATATCGAAAGCGGCAACGATATTAATGTCACCGGGAGTGTAACCTCCCAGGTTGTCATGCATTAAACCGATGGTGTTCTCCGGTGAGTGTTTGTACATTTCAATACCTTGCAGTAAAGCGCTGGCACAATTGCCGATGCCTGCAATAGCGACATTGATTTTACCCATGTGCATTCCCCTCCCAAATAATAATGTGTAATTTATTATTCAGGCGGGCTCATCCGGATTTCACCCAAAAGAAAACACTCCTTAATGCGGGAGTGTTTGACAAATCCATTAGTATAGTATTCTACAAGGAAAACCACTCCCATCAAGCCAAGCTACCCATGAACAGCCTAAAGGAATGCTCTTTCCTTGCTTTATTAGCACTCATCTAGCAGCGCTGCTAACAACATTATAGCAGAAATTTTGGTAAAGACAAGGTGGCAAGATAAAAAAAGTATTTTATTTTTCTTAAATTGTTATTGCCTGCAGGGATGAAAAGGGCATCAAACAGGATCAAAGAAAGCCGCTGTCTATTTCCAGACGAGCGGCTTCGGTGACAATCACATATGAAGCTTGGTTGCGGGGGAGGGATTTGAACCCACGACCTTCGGGTTATGAGCCCGACGAGCTACCAGCTGCTCCACCCCGCAGCAATACTATATCAGCTTTCACGGAACCTGTCAAATCCCAAAAATTGTGAGGACAAAGGAAGACGGATGCTGTCATCCCGCTAACCTATTCCGCCCGCGGCCCTGTTGTTGCTGAAAAACGGGTCTTGCCGGGAGGATGAAACTATGCTAATTTACCAGTTGACCCTGCATGGCTGCAGGAGTAATTGACATGAAAACACGGGCAGCATGGGTGTCAAGGTGTCTGCAGGTAACCGGCATCCGCTAAGTGCGGCAGGAGAGGAAGCTCAATGGGACGCTGTTTAAATTGCCGCACCGGGGCAAGAATAAGGGAAGATAACCAGTTAGAGGGGATTAGGCATGAAAATACGCCATTTAGGGCACCAAGTTTTGGTGATCAAGGAATTCGTACAAGGGGTGTTTCCCCTGGTGGATGAGGAACTGCAAAAATGGGCGGCCCTGTTGGAGCACTGCCCTTGTGAAGCGCTGCGGTACCAGGCTTTGGCCAGTATCCGGACAAAGCGTTTTCACGCCCAGGGAGGCAGCATTTACGCTTTGTTTCCGGGAGTTGAGGTCAAGCCCTTTGTCCGTTTTGTGGTGGCCTTGCAGACCATCAGTGATTACCTGGATAATCTCTGTGACAGGGCCGGCGTCTATGAGGAAAAGGCCTTCCGGCAGCTCCATTTAGCCATGCAGGATGCCGTGATTCCGGCCCGGGAGCCGTGCCATGATTATTACAAGTTTTTTCCCTATCAAGATGACGGAGGCTATCTCAGCGCCCTGGTCCGGGAGTGCCGGGAAGTCATTACTGGGTACCTGCCGGGTTATGGACAGGTTCAGGAGGACTTGTTGCGGCTAGTCAATTACTATATTGATCTGCAGAGTACCAAACATCTCAGTCTGGACGTGCGGGAGGAGATGATGCTTAACTGGGCTGCCAGGCACAAACCGCCCGAACTCACTCCCTGGGAATTTGGGGCTGCCACCGGTTCGACCCTGGGGATGTTTATGCTGGCAGCGGCGGCTTTCAAGGAAGATTTGACAGCCCAGGAGGTCTTACAAATTAAAGAAGCATATTTTCCCTGGGTGACCGGGTTGCACATTCTACTGGATTATTACATTGATCAAGAAGAAGACAGGGAGGAAGGGGACTTGAACTTTCTCCATTACTACGGCGACGGGACTACCTGTCAACAAAGGCTGATTCTGTTTGTGGAGCAAGCTTTAGCTAAAACAGCCGCTTTGCCTGAACACCTTTTTCATGAGTTGGTCATCAAAGGATTGCTGGCGATGTATTTATCCGATCCTAAAGCCGTGCAGGGAGATAAGAAAGGAATTACCAGCCGGATCCTGGCCGCCGGAGGGTACAAGGCTTTGATCATGCACCGGATCTGTCAAAAGCTAAGAGCTTCAAAAAAACTATAACCTTTAATGCATGCGCTCCAGGACATAATCTGCAATGGAAGCCAGCATTTTTGTGGCGTTAGAACTAGGAAATACACCCAATTGTTCCTTGGCAGCCTCCACGAACATTTTGGCCTCCTCCTGTGCCGCATGAATGGCGCCTGAGTCTTCCAAAAGGCTGGTGAGCTCCTGCAAGGCAGCCGGGTCCCCGGGCAGCCGGTCTAAGAGTTCGCCGGTCCTACTGCCGTACTGGGGGTGATGCACGAGTTTGATCAGAGGCAGGGTGAAGTAACCCTGGCTCAAATCCAGTCCGGTGGGTTTGCCCAGGGTTTTGCTGTCCCCTTTGAGGTCCAGAATATCGTCAATGATCTGAAAAGCATAACCCAACCACCGGCCGTAATTCTGCAAAGAAAAAAGTTTTATGGGTTCGCTGCCTGCCAGCAGCGGCCCTACAGAGCAGCTGGCAACGATGAGTTTGCCGGTTTTTTTTTCAATCCGCTCTAAATAGAGTGCTTCCGATTGGATGCATTTACCCCTGGCCAGTGATTGCTCTATTTCACCGTCGCACATGGCTTCAATGGCGTCAACCACCAGTTCCAGCACGGGTAATAAACGAGCAGAAGAAAGCAAGCGAAAAGCCCTGGCGAACAAGAAATCCCCGGTCAAGACAGCCACATGGTTGCCCCAACGAGCGTTGATAGAAGGTAGACCGCGCCGCGTATCTGCATTATCAATAATATCATCATGAACCAGTGAAGCCATATGGATTAATTCGATGGCGGAGGCGCATGTTACCACGTCCTCAAAATCGGCGTTGAGGAGTCGCCCTGAAAGACAGGCCAACATGGGGCGGATTCTTTTGCCGCCCGCTTCCAAGAGGTACTGGGACACTTCTTTGACGGCGCCGCAATTCTCGCTCAGGATGGCGCGCAGTTTTGTTTCTACTGCGGCCAATTCCGGCAGGAAACCGGTGCCGGCCATGAGGTCCCGGATTTGTTCATTTTGGCGAAAAGATAATATTGTTTTCATGGATAATCATCCCCGTGTTTTTCTGTCTGAGTAAGATTATTCCCTTTTTGTCCTTATTTAAGTAATGATTTGCGGTGTACCGGTCTTTGAGAAAGGAGCTTGACTGCCGTTGCTTTAACAAGTTAAAATGGTAACAGCCAGAAACCATTAAGGGTAAGGAGAGAGGAAGATGGAGAGGAAGAGCAAAAGGATTTTATTATTTCTGCTAGTTCTTGGACTGGCGGTAGCTTTGATTGGCTGCAGCGGGAGTTCAGAGGCACCGCCGCCGGCAAGGGAACAGGGTGAGCAATCCCAGGCCGAAGGGGATGCCAATGCCGGTGAGGTAGTCGACGCTTTGGATGTAATTAAGGAAAAAGGAGTGCTGGTCGCCGGGCTGGATGATTCCTTCGCGCCCATGGGTTTCCGCGATGAGAATAATGAACTGGTTGGTTTTGACATTGATATGGGTGAGGAAATCGCCAAGCGCATGGGTATTAAGATTGAGTGGCAGCCGACCGATTGGGACGGTGTGATTTCCGCCCTGCAAACGAAAAGGTTTGACGTGATCATTTCCGGCATGACCATTACCGAGGAACGTGCTAAGCAGGTCAATTTCACCCAGCCCTATGTGGTAGCCGGTGTAGTGGCTCTGGTGAGAGCGGGAGATGACAGGGTCCAAACCGCCGAAGACTTGGCCGGGAAAGTGGTGGGTATTCAAGGCGGCAGCAGCGGGGAAGAAGTTGTGAAGGAACTGGAAGGCTTGAAGGAAGTCAAAAGATACAAGCAGTTCCCCGAGTGCCTGGCGGATCTGGAAATCGGCAGGCTTGATGCAGCCATCGTGGACGTAACCGTGGCGGCACACTTCTTGGCCCTGCGTCCCGGGGTTTTTGAGATTGCCACACCTTTGAACGAAGAATTGTTTGCCATTGCCACCCGGAAAGAGGATACCAAGTTGCTGGACGAGTTGAACAGGATCATATCCGAAATGAAGGCTGATGGCACTTTGGAACAGATTTCCATGAAATGGTTTGGTGAAAACGTCGTTCCAGAATAAATCGACAGCTTGGTGAGTGAGCATGGATTCCTTACAGTTTATTTGGTCGGTTCTGCCTGTTTTGTTAAAAGGAATGGTCATGACCATCCAGTTGGCCGTCTTGGCCATTCTTTTTGGCACCATCATTGGGCTGCTGATAGCCTTGATGAAAATTGATCACCGGCCTTGGCTTAATAAAATTGGGGGATTATACACCTGGTTTTTCCGGGGAATCCCCCTTTTGGTTCAACTAATTTTCCTGTACTACGGCCTGCCGGCCATTGGAATTGTTCTGACACCCTATGCGGCAGCGGTCATAGGTTTAAGCCTTTGCGGGGGTGCCTATATTGCGGAAATTATCAGGGCCGGCATCCAATCTATCGAAAAAGGACAAATGGAAGCGGCCCTGTCTTTAGGTATGACCTACGGCCAGGCCATGCGCCGGGTCATTATCCCGCAGACTTATCGCCGCTTGTTGCCTCCCATGGGAAATGAATTCATTACTCTATTGAAAGACGTTTCTCTGGTTTCTGTTATCACCATGGTGGACCTGCTCCGCTCGGCTCAATTGCTGAACCAAACATATTTCCGTCCTTTTGAGCTGTATGCCACCGTGGCGGTCATCTACCTGATCCTTACGAGTATTTTTACTGTGATCGTAGGATATATGGAAAAGAAACTCACCTTACCTGAATGATTGATGCCGGAGGGACCTTTGTGATCCGTATTTCCAATGTCTCCAAAAGTTTTGGCAAGCTCAAAGTCTTGCAGAATGTGTCTTTAGAAGTAAACCAAGGGGAAGTTGTCGTTATCATCGGACCTAGCGGTTCCGGTAAAAGCACCCTCTTGCGCTGTTTAAATTACTTGGAAGTAATTGATGAAGGCTCGATCACGGTCAACGGTTTTACCATTGATAACGGTAAGCGTCATGCCAGGTCCAAGGAGATTTACCAACTGCGCCAGGGGATCGGGATGGTCTTCCAGCGGTTTAACCTCTTTCCCCATATGACTGCCTTGGAAAACGTCATCGAGGGATGTATTACCGTGAAGAAAATGCCTGTCCGGGAAGCCAGGGAAAAGGGGATGGCTTTGCTGGCTAAGGTGGGCGTGGCAGATAAGGCAGATTCCTATCCCGGCCAGTTGTCCGGTGGGCAGCAGCAACGGGTGGCTATTGCCCGTTCCCTGGCCATGGAGCCGCAGATTATGCTGTTCGATGAACCGACTTCCGCCCTAGACCCTGAATTAGTAGGAGAAGTACTGGCGGTCATGAAGGATCTGGCTCGAGAAGGGATGACCATGGTGGTGGTGACCCATGAAATGGGTTTTGCCAGGGAAGTGGCGGACCGGGTCATCTTTATGGATGAGGGACGGATACTGGAGGAAGGCACCCCGGAAGTAATCTTCAGCGAACCGAAGCATTCACGGACCAGGGAGTTTTTGCGGAAGCTTTTATAAACGAGCTGGAGGGATACTATGTACTGGGATAAACAGGGTAGAGAGAACACTGAAAAGACGGTGCAACTGGCCATTAAGCGGGCCAAAGAGCTGGGTATCGAGTACTTAGTAGTTGCCTCCAATACGGGGCGTACTGCCAAGTTGTGCCTGGGACATGGTTTGCAAGTGGTTTGCGTCACTCATCATGTAGGCTTTTCCGCTCCCGGTGAAGATGAAATGCCCGCCGATGTGCGGCGGGAATTAGAGGCTCAGGGTGTCAAGTGCCTGACGACAACCCATTTGATGGCCGGGCTGGACAGGGCATTGCGCTTTAAGTTCGGCGGCGTTTACCCGGCGGAGATTATTGCCGCAAGCCTAAGAATGCTCGGGCAAGGGCTAAAAGTGGCTGTGGAAATTGCTGGAATGGCCTTGGATGCGGGGTTAATCCCTTATGGCCAAGAGGTCATTTCCATTGGTGGCACAGGTCAAGGGGCTGATACGGCCATCGTGGTGTTACCGGCTCACTCCCAAAAGTTTTTCGATACTAAAATCAAGGAGATTATCTGTAAACCGAGGGATTTCTAGCAGGAACAAGCGTGTTGCCTGCGGCACCGCCCAGTCTAATGCGCTGGGGCAAGTTAGGGCTCTGCTGCCGTTTTTGGCAAAAATGATTAAAGATGCTTGAGGGGGTGGTGTTGCCATCGATGTCAGTTGAGCTGCCGGACAAAATAATTATTCGGGGAGGATGAACGTGGAGGCAAGCTTTCAAGTTATCATTGCAATGACCCTTTATATTTTGATGGTCATAGTCATTGGACTGTATTATGCTGGACGTGCAAGTGAAAGTAGTCATAATTTCTTGATTGGCGGTAGATCCCTTGGTCCTTGGGTTACCGCCATGGCGGCAGAAGCTTCTGATATGAGCGGTTGGCTGTTGATGGGGCTGCCGGGCGTTGCTTACTGGTGTGGTTTGGCTGACGCAGCCTGGACGGCTATTGGACTTGCCATCGGTACGTATTTAAACTGGTTGTTCGTGGCCAAAAGGCTTCGGGTTTACTCCCATGTGGCCGGAGATGCCATTACCATCCCGGACTTTCTCAGCAATAGGTTCAAGGAAGAAAAGAAAGTTATCCTTACTATTGCAGCTTTGTTTATTCTCATATTTTTCAGTGTTTATGCTGCCAGCTGCTTTGTCACCGTTGGGAAACTATTCAGCACCTTATTTAATACCTCGTATGTGTCTATGATGATTGCCGGTGCCGTATTTGTGGTGCTTTATACGTTCATCGGCGGCTTTCTGGCCGAAAGTGCTTCCGATTTTATGCAGGGTGTAGTCATGTTCTTTGCGTTGTCTGTGGTATTGATTTTTGGCGTGGCCCATGCCGGAGGCATTGGGGCTGTGATCGCCAACGCAAAATCCATACCTGGCTTTTTTGAGTTCTTTGGCATTGCCCAACCTCAGGTCGTCGACGGTGTGCAGCAACTTGGGGCCGGCGGTCGGCCTGTATTTGGTGATGCAGCCGTCTACGGGTTTATCACCATTGTTTCAACTTTATCCTGGGGCTTGGGATACTTTGGCATGCCGCAAGTCTTGTTGAAGTTTATGGCTATTAGGGATTCGGTGGAGCTAACCATGTCCAGGAGAATCGCGGTGGTTTGGGTCGTTATTTCTCTTACGGCGGCTGTTTTCATTGGACTCATAGGCCGTATCCTTTATCCGGCGGAGCTGCTTACGCAAAGTGCGGCGGAAAGAATCTTTATTGTCATGTCCATGGACTTTTTCGTACCTTTTGTGGCCGGCATTGTGATGGCCGGTATCCTAGCGGCAACCATCAGTTCTTCAGATTCCTACCTGCTGATTGCTGCTTCTGCTCTTTCTAAGAATATCTATCAAGGCATCTTGAAAAGGGATGCCACGGACAAGCAGGTGTTGCTGGTTTCCAGGCTGACGCTCCTCATTGTTGCGCTGGTGGCCATGGTGATTGCCTTGGATGAGAACAGCGTAATTTTCATGGTTGTTTCCTTTGCCTGGGCCGGCTTCGGTGCCACTTTTGGCCCGATCATGCTGTTCTCCCTTTTCTGGAAGAGAGTGACGCGAGCCGGGGCCATTGCCGGCATGATCACCGGCGGCAGTATGGTATTCATCTGGAAGCTGCTCATCCGGCCTTTGGGCGGTGCATTTAACATTTACGAACTGCTGCCGGCATTCCTGTTGTCATGTCTTGCTATTGTGATTGTATCTTACCTGTCGCCTGAAGAGTCCAAAGAAATCCAAGACGAATTTGACCTGGTACGGAATATGGTGGCTTAAAGGATGGGAGAGCTGTAACGGCGCTACAGCTCTCCGCCTTCTTATCCCGCGACCCACCGGCTTTGCTTACTCCGGCCTTTCGCTAGAAAGCCCACTTGTGGGCATAGTGCTCCTGCACGCTGTTGAGAGCTTCCCCAAAGCGCTGGAAATGCACCACTTCCCTTTCCCGGAGGAACCTGAGGGTATCAATTAAATCCGGGTCGTCGGTCATCTGAATTAAATGCTCGTAAGTGGTACGGGCCTTCTGTTCTGCCGCCATGTCTTCGTGGAGGTCCGTCACCGGGTCTCCGGTGGATTGAATGTAAGCGGCGGTCCAGGGCACGCCGTTGGCGTCCACATAGTAAAGGGCCCGGTCATGGTGGATATAGTATCCTGCGGCGCTGGCCTCTTTGATTTCTTCCAGGGATGCATTTTTCATGAGCTTATATACAAGGGTGGCAATAATCTCAAGATGAGCCAGCTCTTCCGTGCCGATATCGGTTAACAAACCTTTGGCTTTACCGGTGGGCATGGTATAACGCTGGGTGAGATAGCGTAAAGCTGCGGACAGCTCACCGTCCGGTCCCCCGTATTGGGCCAGGAGCAGTTTGGCCATTCTTGCGTCAGGTTTGCTCACTTTAGCCGGGTATTCCAACTTCTTTTCATAAACCCACATGGATGCATGCCTCCTTTTCTATAATTCCCAGGGCCAGGGATCATCGGTCCAGGACCAGCGGTCGACCTTTGATTCACCAAAGGCCATCAGGGGCCCGTAATAGCGTTCGTATTCTGCCTTCACCTGCTTGAGACGTTCGACAATCTGGTTATAGTCGTCCACAGGTTGCCTTTGTTCCGGGTGGATGTCCATAAAAAGGGTCAGCTCAATAGCGGCAAATTCCAATTCTTGAATTTGGCGTAAGAGTTCTCTTCTTTTGGGATCCATTTGGTAACCTCCTCCGGTGCTAGTATCTTCCGTAAGGTTGATAGAGTTCAGGGAATAATGTACCTTTCATCAAGGCTTCCCGCGGTGAAAAGGTACGTCCGTAGCGCTGCCAGGGAACATAAGCCGTGGCCAGCCTCAGTTTGGGAGGCCTGATGATACCGGCGTTTGGATCGTTAAACATCCTGTTGTCCATTAATACTCCCCCTACGACATAAATGTTTTTTTTTATATAGTATGGAATACTTTGCCGATGGTGCCAAAATAAAAAAGGCTCTTTAAACGAGCCCTTTGGCCAGTGACTGCTGGATGGCGGTTATACAATGTGTCAGGAAAACGTGATAGTCGCTTTCGATAATGTGGAGAGATTTGCCGATAATTGCTTGGCAATCCGCGGGAGTGAGGGATAAGGAATAAAAGTTGTTTAGTTTTGCCGCATAATCCTGAGCCAGTGCGTCTTCATTTCCTTGAATGGTGAGAAAACGCTGCAGCACGAGAGGTGCTCTGTCAGGATGCGATGCTTCCAGGGCGCAGGCCAGTTTTTCCACCTGGCTCAACAGGTTAGTGCCGTTTTGGGCCTCAAATAGATGTTCCCAAAGCTGCGGGTATTGCTGGGACAGTCTTATTTCAATCGCCATTTCAATAAAATTATGTCCTCGCCACAAGGCATGATCCGGGTGCACCCCCAGTGCGACCACATCTTGTTCAATAAGAGCTGCCTTTTGATAGGCATAACCCCGGCCGTTTTGATAGGCAATGTCGCTGAAGTAATCCAACCCGGGCAGATCGATCCCGTGCAAGACCGCCCCCAGTCTCAGTGCAGGGGAAGTCAAATGTTCCCGGAAGGGAGCTTCGGTGGAACGATGGGCTTTGCGCCAGAGAATGCCGGTACCTACCAAAATGTCTGGCAAAACACTGCCCAGCGCCGTAGGGGCATCCATTTCATTCAAGGTGCAGTATGACACATAGATATGACTTAACGGGTACATAACCTTCAGTCCTTTATCACTCTTTGAAATCATATTACGTATTAAAATCCGTCGTGTCAATCGTAATTCCCGGGTTGACAGGTTGCATTGGCAAGAGTTACAATCTTGAATTACAGTGAAAGGAGATGAAAAAAGCTTGTCAGTTAATCCTGAATTGATTAAGAGCAACGTGTCAATCAAGCCGGACTATCGTGTGTTAGTGTTGTTGAGTTTGGGTCATTTGGCCGCTGACATCAATCAGGGTGCTTTACCTGTGATTCTGCCCAGGTTGTTCACTGAGTACGGGTTGTCCTATACCTTGGCGGCTACCATCATGATGGTTTTTAATTTTAGCTCTTCCATCATCCAGCCTGTTTTCGGTTGGTATAGTGACAGGAAAACAGCCTTATGGTTACTGCCGGGAGGAGTGTTGCTGGCCTCT
Organism: Clostridia bacterium; assembly: GCA_012840125.1. Lineage (NCBI taxonomy): Bacteria > Bacillati > Bacillota > Clostridia > Clostridia bacterium. The sequence continues at coordinate 29,986 of DULZ01000024.1, forward strand.
TTAGGGATGGCCTTGATGGGATTTGCCGGGAATCTCGGCCTTATTTTATTACTGGTTCTGCTGAGCGGCATCGGAGTCGCCAGTTACCATCCCGAAGGTTCTAAAGCTGCTCATTTTGCCAGCGGTACCGCCAAAGCATCAGCCATGTCCATTTTTTCCGTTGGGGGTAATTTAGGTTATGGTTTGGGAGCGGCTATTATGGCAGCCTTTCTTGCGGTGGGGGGAGTGAAGGGGACAGTCTACCTATTGATTCCGGGGATTATTGTCGCAGGGCTGCTGTGGCATTACTTGCCCTACATACCCAGTGCACCCCGTGGCTCCGGCGCGGCGAAAGGTGGTGCGCCTGAAAGTTCCGGCAGCCAGGTGTACTGGAAGCCCCTCATCCTGTTGTGCATCATCGTAGTGCTGCGATCTTTCATTCAGACTGGGCTCACTACCTTCATCCCTCTTTATCTTGTGACTTATCTCGGGGCGTCGGAGAGTTACGGCAGCACGCTGATTTCCGTTTTCCTATTGTCAGGTGCTGTCGGTACCGTGTTGGGGGGACCCTTAGCGGACCGCATGGGTAAAACGAAATTAATCGCCTGGTCCATGGGTTTAATGCCGCCGTTGATTCTGTTGTTCCTGTTTGCGCCGCCCTGGCTAAGCGTGATAGCCTTAAGCCTGACCGGCGGGGTATTGATTTCCACGTTTTCTTCTACCATCGTGCTGGGCCAGTCTTTCATGCCCAACGCCGTCGGGATTGCTTCGGGGCTGATGCTGGGGTTTGCCATCGGTACCGGTGGACTGGGGGCCGTGTTACTGGGATTGGTGGCTGACCACCTGGGGATTGATGTGACGATGTTGACCATAGCTTTCTTGCCGGCCGTTGGCTTGCTGCTGTCTCTCATCTTCGCTAAAGTGCAGCGGAAGTACGTCGGTGTGGTGAGCTAAAAAGAACCGCAAGGTTCTTTTTTTTGAACTCGCCAAGCATTGACGCCCTTGGCTTGAGAGGCTTTTGGAACAATTTACTACTATCCATCCCTGAGATGGACGAGTATAATCTTAGTATACAAGTGATAATTCCCATTTTTTCCTTTACACTCTGAGGAACGTTGATTGTGGGAGCTCGAGCTGGTGGACAAGGGGGTGTTACCGTTTTAGAGTGTTTGGGAAAATTTGGGGATGCAATTCAATCCTAATCTTTGGAAAGGGGTAACGAGATGAAGTTAGCAAAGTATCTGGCAACCGTGGCACTGGTTCTGTCTTTGGTGGTTTTACCGGTCCTACCAACGGAAAGTGCAGATGCGGCAAGTAGATATGTAACTAACTATAAGACCACGTACTATTACTCCTACTCGGTTCCAACTCAGACGGTTAATTATACAACCACTTACAAATTGTATTATGATACTGCCACAGGTAAGTATTATTGGGTACAGCAACCTGCCTCACAAACTCCTGTAACACCCGGCAATACCGGTAATGCGGGCAACTCCGGCAGCACCGGTACACCTGCTAAGCCGCAGGAAACACCTACCCAGCCCCAAAAGCCGGCTCCCAGCCCCTCTACCCCGTCTAATGCCAGCAGTTTTGAAATGCAGGTAGTGGAGCTGGTAAACCAGGAGAGAGCTAAAGCCGGATTAAAGCCTTTGACTTATGATGCCCAGCTGTCCCAAGTGGCAAGATTAAAGTCTCAAGACATGAGGGACAAAAAGTACTTCTCCCATACGTCACCCACTTACGGTTCTCCCTTCGACATGATGAAGAAGTACGGTATCAGCTACCGTACGGCAGGGGAGAACATCGCTGCCGGACAAGCCACACCGGCGCAAGTGGTGCAGGCATGGATGAATAGTTCCGGCCACAGGGCTAATATCCTGAACAGCCAGTATACTCATATCGGCGTGGGTTATGCCCAAGGCGGCAGTTACGGTCACTACTGGACCCAGATGTTTATCGGTAAATAGAAATCAACTTTAACTCTTAAAGCCACAGTTGACCCTGTGGCTTTTTTACATGATTTTTAGTATACTTATTAAAATAGATAGACTTTGCACAGGTTTTAGAAGAGGAGAGATGGATGTTGGGCAAAACTCTGGCGGAAAAAATCATTGAGCAGCACTTAGTTTCAGGGAAAATGGTGCCGGGTGAAGAAATCGCTATCAAGATCGACCAAACCCTGACGCAGGACGCTACTGGCACCATGGCTTATTTGCAGTTTGAAGCCCTGGGGATCCCGAGAGTGAAAACGAAACTTTCGGTTAGTTACGTGGATCACAATACTTTACAGAACGGGTTTGAAAACGCCGACGATCACCGCTTTTTGCAGACTTTTTCCAAGAAATACGGTCTTTATTATTCCAAAGCCGGGAACGGTATCTGCCATCAAGTGCATTTGGAACGCTTTGCCAAGCCCGGTGACACGCTGCTGGGCGCTGACAGCCACACTCCTACCGCCGGGGCCATGGGGATGCTGGCCATCGGAGCCGGCGGTTTGGATGTAGCCACGGCGATGGCAGGAGAGCCTTTTTACCTCCGGATGCCCAGTATTACCAAAATCGAGCTGCGCGGTAAACCGGCTCCTTGGGTGACGGCGAAGGATATTATATTAGAAGTGTTACGCCGCTTAACAGTTAAAGGTGGCGTTGGGAAAATCATCGAATATGCCGGTGATGGACTGCAGCACCTGACCGTGCCTGAAAGGGCCACGATTACCAACATGGGGGCGGAACTCGGTGCTACCACCTCTATTTTTCCCAGCGATGAGTTAACCCGCCAGTATCTTAAGGCCCAGGGTAGGGAAGAGGACTGGCAGCCGCTGGCGGCGGATCCGGATGCCGTTTATGCCGAAGAAATCGTCATCCAACTGGACGAACTGGTGCCCCTGGTAGCCTGCCCCCATAGTCCTGATGCGGTGCGGCCTGTAGCGGAATTAGGGGAAATCAAGGTCGATCAAGTGGTGATAGGGAGCTGCACCAATTCCTCCTACAAAGACCTGATGCAAGCGGCTTGGATTCTGAAAGGAAAGAGAATCCATCCGGACGTGAGCCTGGTGGTGGCGCCGGGATCCCGCCAGGTGATGAAGATGCTAGTCGACAACGGGGCCCTGGGTGACCTGATCATGGCGGGAGCCCGTATCTTGGAGTGCGCCTGCGGTCCCTGCGTAGGGGTGGGACAAGCACCTGCCACCAATGCCGTTTCGGTGCGCACCATCAACCGCAACTTTGAGGGTCGAAGCGGGACCAAGAGTGCACAGGTGTATTTGGCCAGCCCGGAAGTGGCAGCCGCCGCAGCCCTGGCCGGGAAGCTGGTAGACCCGCGTACCCTGGGCGAATATCGCAGCGTCCCCATGCCGGACAAGTTTATCATCGACGACAGCATGATCTTGCCGCCGGCGGAAAACGGGGCGGAAATAGAGATTATCAGGGGTCCGAATATTAAACCCCTGCCGATCAATGAAGCTTTACCGGAGGAAATTGAGGCACCGGTTATTCTCAAAGTGGGGGACAATATTACTACCGACCATATCGTCCCAGCCGGTTCCAAAGTACTGCCCCTGCGTTCCAACATTCCTGCCATCTCGGAATATACTTTCTCCGGCATTGATCCTGCTTTTGCCGCCAGGGCTAAAGAAGCAGGCAAGAGTTTTATTGTCGGTGGCGAAAACTATGGGCAAGGTTCAAGCCGGGAGCATGCTGCGCTGGCGCCCATGTACCTGGGGATTAAAGCCGTGATCGCTAAATCCTTCGCTCGAATTCATAAAGCCAATTTGATTAACATGGGGATCCTGCCGCTTACTTTTGTTAACAGCCAGGATTACGACGGCATCGACCGGGATGATCGCTTGCGCGTTGTGAACCTGCCGGCACAGCTGCAAGCAGGGAACAAGATCGTGTTCCAGAACCTCACCAAGGGAACGGAAATCGTGCTGGAACACAACCTGACCGGCCGGGAGTTGGCCATTGTGCTGGCCGGTGGTCTGCTAAATTATGTAAGAAAATCACGGGCACACTGATACGGTGGAGAGGCCGCCAAAGGCCTCTCTTTTTTTCATGCCCGGCATTCGCTGAATCATATTGACAGCGAATTATTCGGTTGGTAAAATAAAAACATCAAACCCCATGGGGGTATATTTAAGGGGAGGGAATACGATTGCCGCCTATTTCGAGGAGGACTTTCATCAAAAGAGCCGTTGCGTCGAGTGTCGCAGGCACTGTCGCTTTGTCGGGAGCCGGGAAATGGGCAAGGGCTGCGACCGGCAGTGGAGCCGTGGGCACTTTAATTGATTTAAGTAAGTGTAATGGGTGTAAGGAACGGCCCGTGCCGGCTTGTGTGGAGGCCTGCCGGACGGAGAATAAAGAAAAGTTTCCCCGGGTAGAAGTAAAAGACATCCCCAACTACTGGCCGCAGAAAAAGCATGAGGACTGGTCCGGCAAACAGGACTTGATAAATCGCCTGACGCCGTACAATTGGACCTACGTAGAAACGGTCCAGGTGGAACATGAGGGCCGGCAGTATGAGCTGCACATTCAACGCAGGTGCATGCACTGCGACAACCCGCCTTGTGCCAACCTGTGCCCATTCAGTGCTCAGGAAAAGACCCCGGAAGGCCCGGTGTTAATTAATCACTCTCTTTGCTTTGGAGGAGCCAAGTGCCGTGACGTCTGTCCCTGGCAGATACCGCAGCGACAGGCGGGGGTGGGTTTATACATGCAGGTGGCGCCAAAGTACGTGGGTGGCGGTGTAATGTACAAATGTGATCTCTGTTATGACAGGATTAAGGCGGGAGGAGTACCGGCTTGTGTGGAAGCCTGCCCCCGGGAGGCCCTGTTGTTTGGTGCAAAGGAAACAATGTTACAAGAAGCCCGGGCCAGGGCCCAAGGGATGAACGGTTACATTTATGGTGAGGTTGAAAACGGTGGGACCTCTACCTTTTACGTATCGCCGGTACCTTTCGAGAAAATCCATGAGGCCCTGGTTGAGAAAGGGGCAGTCCCGGGTATGAAACCGGAGGTAGAGAATTACCTGGATTCGGTGAACGGCATCGCTAAGAGTCTGGTCATTGCCCCGCTGGCCGGGATTTTTGCCGCCGGCTATGCTGCGGTCAAAACCATGAAAGGGGAGGAATAGGAATGCAGCGACATAACCTGGCGGTCCGTATCCAACACTGGTTGGTGGTGCTCTCCACCTTTACGTTGATTTTTACCGGGATTGGCCAGATGCCCGTTTACAAGCGGTACATGGTGGACCAGTTACCCGGTTTAGCTTGGAGTTCAGATTATGGCATTACGGTGATGCTGCATTATATTGCCGGCATCGTGCTGGTCTTTGCCGCCGTTCTTCATCTTTGTTACCTGTTTTTTACGAAGAATTATGACATTATCCCCAGGAAAGGGGACGTGAAGGAAAGCTTCTTAATTATCAAGGCCATGTTCGGCCTGGGAGAAGAACCGCCCCAAGGGAAATACCTGGCGGAGCAGAGACTGGCCTACGCTTATATGGTCTTCTGGTTCGCTGTAATCATCATCACCGGGATAGTCAAGATGATCAAAAACTTCCCGGGCGTGTACTTGCCCGCAGGTTTTATATCCCTCAATACCCACCTACACAACTTGTCGATGATATTTCTCTTGCTCGGCATCATCGCCCATTTGGCGGCTTTCCTGCTAAAGCCCAACTGGCCTCTCGTGCCGAGTATGTTTACCGGTAGGGTTAATCCGGAATATGCCAAGAAGAGACATCCCTTGTGGTACTATGCGAAACTGCACCGGACGGATAAACCCTCAGCCTGAATGCCTGTACCGCACAGGCATTTTTTCTTTGCTGTCTTTTGCAAGAAAATTCTTTGAATTTTGATTGACTTCATGGCCTGGAATTCATATAATGGAAGTTAAGAATGAATGGTCATTCATCAATTTGAAAGGGAGACCCTTATGCCGATCAAAAAAGGAGAAAAATACCTACAGATACTGGAAGCGGCCGTCAAGGAATTCGCCGAAAACGGTTATCACAAGACGCAAGTGTCACGCATTGCTAAGGAGGCCGGAGTAGCTGACGGAACCATTTATTTGTATTTTGAGAGCAAAGAGGACATCCTGATTTCTTTGTTTACCGAAAAGATGGGGGACTTTGTAGCCGCATTGAGGAATAAACTGGAGGCGTCAAAGGGCTTCTGTGAGCAGTTGAAAACCTTGGTTTACCACCATTTAGAAATGCTGGGGGCTAACCCGGCTCAGGCGATGGTGACGCAAATCGAGTTGAGGCAAATAGATCCTAAGATAAATCAGGGCATTTCCGCTCCGCTTAAGAGTTATTTTAATGTCATTGAGGAGGTGATCCGGCTAGGACAGCAAGAGGGACAGGTGAGCAAGGACCTGGATGTAAGACTGGCCCGCAAGCTGGTCTTTGGTGCCATTGATGAAGTAGTTACCTGTTGGGTAATGACCACCAAAAAATATGAACTAATCTCCCTGGCTGAGCCACTGTATGCCATGCTCAAAGCTGCATTGGTAAAAAATAAATAAAAAGGAGGAATGGTTTCGTGATTAAGATTCGCAAGGCGGCGGTATTGGGCGCCGGTATCATGGGAAGTGGTATCGCCGCTCATTTGGCCAACGTGGGTATTCCGGTATATCTCTTGGATATCGTACCACGGGACTTACCTGAGGGCGCCGGCCCGGAACAGAGAAACAGCTTGGCCCAGAAAGGTTTGGAAGCGGCAATTAAGTCTAAACCGGCGGCATTTTACAGCAAGAACGATGCCAGGTTGGTTAAAGTAGGTAACTTTGAAGACCACATGCACTGGCTGAGTGAAGTGGATTGGATTATTGAAGTCGTCGTAGAGAGATTAGACATTAAGAAACAGCTGCTGCAGAAAGTGGCCCAGCATCGCCGGCCGGGGACGATTGTCAGTTCCAATACAAGCGGAATTTCCATCAATAAAATGGTGGAAGATCTGCCTGAAGAGTTCCGGCAGCATTTCCTGGGAACCCATTTCTTCAATCCACCCCGTTACATGAAGCTGTTGGAAATCATTCCATGCAACGACACCCTGCCTGAAATCCTGGAGGGAATGGTCAGGTTTGGCGAAAAGGTCTTGGGCAAAGGGGTCGTGGTGGCCAAAGATACACCCAACTTCATTGCTAACCGGATAGGTACTTACGGGATGCTGGAAACCACCAGGATCATGCTGGAAGACGGTTATACCGTGGAAGAAGTGGATGCCATCAGCGGACCGGCCATGGGGAGGCCGAAGAGCGCTTCCTTCCGTACTTTGGATTTGGTAGGATTGGACACTTTCCTCCATGTGGCCAACAACGTGCTGGAAAATGTTGATGACCCCTTTGAAAAAGAAGCTTTTAAAGTGCCGGAATTATTAAAAAACATGGTCGAGAAGGGCCTTTTGGGGGACAAGACGAAACAAGGTTTCTACACGAAGAAGACGACCGAGGCCGGCAAGCAAATCTATTATTTGAATTATCAAACCATGGAATACGAGCCCCTGGCAAAACCGAAATTTGCTTCCGTGGAACAAAGCAAGAATATACCGGGGCTGGCCAACCAGATTAAGAACCTGGTAAATGCTAAGGACAGGGCCGGGAATCTGGCATGGAAAACATTGAAGAAGACCTTGCTGTACAGTGCTAGACAGCTCGGCGTTATCGCTGATGACATCCCGTCCATTGACAAAGCCATGAAGTGGGGCTTCAACTGGTCCCTAGGTCCCTTTGAGGTGTGGGACGCCATTGGCGTGGAAGCCTCTGTGGCCAGGATGAAGGAAGAAGGCGAAGAGATACCGGCCGTCGTGGCTGAGTTCCTGGCCAAAGGCAACAAGAGCTTCTATGTGAAAAACGAAGAAGGCTTGTTCTGCTACGACTTCAAGTCGCAGGAGTACAAGTTGATTGAGCAGCCGAAAGAATTAATTGTTCTAAAAGATTTGAAAAAACAGAATAAAGCGGTACACTCCAACTCCGGGGCCGCGTTGATTGACCTGGGTGACGGGGTGGCCTGCTTGGAATTTACTTCTCCCAACAATGCACTGGGTGTTGACATCATTCAAATGATCAACTGGTGCGTTGATAACCTGGAGAAGAATTTCGAGGGTTTGGTTATCGGTAACCAGGGCAAGAACTTCTGCGTCGGCGCCAACCTGATGCTCATCCTGATGGAAGCGGAAGACGAGAATTGGGACGACATCGAAAGAATGGTGAAAGAGTTCCAGTATTCCTTCCTCCGGATGAAGCGGGCCACCTTCCCGGTAGTAGCTGCTCCCTTTGGTATGACTTTAGGCGGGGGTTATGAGATCTCAGCTGCTGCGGACAAAATCGTTGCTGCCGGCGAAACATATATGGGCCTGGTTGAATTGGGTGTGGGTCTCATTCCCGGCGCCGGTGGCAATAAAGAATTGCTGATCCGGAACTTAGAAGGTGCCGCCAATGTGGACAGAGTGGACTTGCAGCCATTTGTCAACAAAACCTTTGAAACTATTGCCATGGCCAAAGTGTCCACCAGTGCTAAAGAAGCGAAAGACTTAGGTTATATGCGCGCTTCCGATGAGATTTGCGTCAACGGCGATTTCCTGCTGCACGCCGCCAAGAACGCTGTGCTAGAGATGGTTAAGAAGGGTTACCGGCCCCCTGCACCGGTGCAGATTCCCGTCGTGGGCGAAAACGGTTATGCTGTGATGGAAGCGGCTATTTACACCATGCTCAAAGGCAATTACATCAGCGAATATGATGCTCACCTGGCTAGGAAGGTAGCTTTTGTCTTGTCCGGTGGTAAGGTGCCCGCCGGTACGGTGGTGACCGAAGAGTATCTCCTGGACATCGAAAGAGAAGCCTTCATGAGCCTGGTCGGTGAGCCCAAGTCCCAAGACCGGATGCGGCATATGCTGTTAAAGGGCAAGCCCTTACGGAACTAAAAGAGAGGAGGGTACAAGATGCGTGAAGCGGTAATTGTATCTGGAGTAAGAACTGCGGTGGGTAAAGCCCCCCGGGGTACATTACGACACTGCCGCCCTGAGGATTTGGGTGGTGCCGTAGTTAAGGAAGCGGTAGAACGGGCCAAAGGACTGGACCCGCAGGAAATAGACGACGTGATCATCGGCTGCTCTTTCCCTGAGGCCGAACAGGGCATGAATTTAGGGCGGATTGTGGCGCTCCGTGCCGGGCTGCCGAATTCCGTGCCCGGCTTTACCATCAACAGGTTTTGCTCCTCCGGCTTGCAATCCATCGCCCTGGCCGCCGAAAGAATTATGTGCGGTTTCGCCGACGTGATTGTGGCCGGTGGCGTGGAAAGCATGAGCGTAGTACCGATGGGCGGGCAAAAGATCGCTCCCAACCCCTATTTGATGGAGCACATGCCCGAAGCGTACATGACCATGGGGTTAACGGCCGAAGAAGTAGCCAGCCGGTTTGGCATCAGCCGTGAGGATCAGGATGCCTTTGCCGTGGAAAGCCACCGCAAGGCCTGGCAGGCTATTCAAGCAGGCAAGTTTAAAGACGAGATTTTGCCTGTTACGGTGAAAAAAACCAGCATCGGGCCTGATAATAAAGTAGTTACCAAGGAAGTGGTCTTTGACACCGATGAAGGCGTGCGCCCGGAAACCAGCATGGAAGCTTTGGCGAAGCTTAAGCCTGTTTTCAAGCAAGGCGGGACAGTGACTGCCGGTAACTCTTCCCAGACCAGTGATGCCGCGGCGGCAGTAGTGGTGATGTCCGCCGAAAAAGCCCAGCAGCTGGGGTTAAAACCCATGGCCGTGTTCCGTTCCTTTGCCGTGGGAGGCGTTGACCCGGATATTATGGGCATCGGGCCTGTAGTAGCAATTCCCAAGGCTTTGAAACTGGCCGGCGTGAAGTTAGAAGACATTGATTTGATTGAATTGAATGAAGCTTTTGCCTCCCAGGCCCTTTACTGCATCAGGGAATTGGGATTGGATGTCAACAAAGTCAATGTCAACGGCGGAGCCATTGCTTTGGGCCACCCGCTGGGATGCACCGGGACCAAGCTGACGGTGACCCTCATGCATGAGCTGGCCCGTCGTAACGGCAAGTACGGCATTGTGTCCATGTGCATCGGCGGCGGTATGGGTGCTGCGGCGGTCTTTGAAAGAGTATAACTTTTGCTCAGGAGGGATTGACATGTCCAATGATTTTGTCAGAGGTGGAAGTTTCTTAATTGAAGATGCCGAGAATATTTCAATCTTTACCCCGGAAGATTTTACGGAAGAGCACCGGATGATTGCCAAGACGGCGGAGGATTTTGTTGCCGGTGAAGTCAAACCTCACATCGACCGGATTGAAGCCCAGGAAGAAGGATTAAGCAAAGAACTGCTCCGGAGTGCCGGGGAACTTGGTCTATTGTCCGCTGATATTCCGGAAGAATACGGCGGCGCCGGATTAGATAAAATCAGCTCCATTCTCATTACGGAAAAAGTTGCCTCCGGCGGATCCTTTGCCGTGTCCTTTGCGGCCCATACCGGTATCGGCACGCTGCCTATTGTCTTCTTCGGCAACAAGGACCAGAAAGAAAAGTACCTACCGGCCTTGGCCAGCGGGGAAAAGATTGCGGCTTACGCCCTGACGGAGCCCAGCGCCGGTTCCGATGCCCTGGCGGCTAAGACCAAGGCGGTGCTGAGCCCGGACGGCACCAAGTATATATTAAACGGGGAAAAAATCTTCATTACCAACGCCGGTTTTGCCGATGTCTTCGTCACCTATGCGAAAATTGACGGGGAACACTTTACCGCCTTCATCGTGGATGCCGGCACCCCCGGTTTGAGTACCGGTGCCGAAGAAAAGAAAATGGGGATCAAAGGTTCTTCCACCAGGAGCGTTATCTTTGAAGACTGTGAAGTCCCTGTGGAGAACGTGCTGGGTGAAGTCGGCAAAGGCCATTTGGTGGCTTTCAACATCCTCAATATCGGGCGTTACAAGCTGGCCGCCGCTGCCGTAGGCGCCGCTAAAGAGGGTTTGGGCGTGACCGTAAAATACGCCAAGGAAAGAAAGCAGTTCAACCAGAGCATTGCCGAATTCGGTGCCATCAAGCACAAGATCGCCGAAATGGCTTCCAGGATCTATGTGGCGGAGTCCGTGGTGTACCGGACCGGTGGCTTAATTGACAGCATCCTTGCTACCCTGGACCCCAATGCGGAAGATGCGGGCCGGGCTGCAGCTAACGCCATCGGTGAGTATGCCATCGAGTGCTCTATTAACAAAGTCTTCGGGTCCGAAGTGGCCGACTTCTGCGTGGATGAAGCGGTCCAGATCCATGGTGGTTACGGCTTTACCCAGGAGTATCCGGTAGAAAGAATGTACCGGGATTCCCGGATCAACCGGATCTTTGAAGGAACCAACGAAATTAACCGTCTCCTCATTCCTGCCACGCTGTTGAGAAAGGCCATGAAAGGCGAGTTGAACCTGCTCGGCGCGGCCCAAAAGCTACAGGGTGAACTGCTGAGCCTGATGCCTGCCGCACCGGAGGGTGTACTGGGCGTCGAGTTTGCTAAGCTGGCCAACATGAAGAAAATGTTCCTCATGGCAGCCGGCACGGCGGTGCAGAAACTGGGCATGGCCCTGAAAGATGAACAAGAAATCCTCATGAATGCCGCCGATATGATTATCGAGATTTACGCCACCGAGAGCGCCTTGCTGCGGGCGAAGAAGGCTCTGGAGGCCGCCGGGGAAGCCGCTGCCGATCTGAAGATCAAGATGGCGAAACTGTACACCCATAACGCTTTCCAAAAATGCGAGCTCATTGCCAAGAATACCTTGGCTGCCGTGGAGACCGGCGACAGCCTCAAGACACTGCAGTCGGCCCTGAAGAAACTGGCACGGTTTGATGTGGAGAATACCATTACTTTAAGACGTGCCATCGCCGATGCCATCATTGACGCCGAAAAGTATATTTGCTAGGCGCCTGCGTAGACCCCTCCGGGCGGAGGGGTCTATTCTATTTCTTTACAGTCATGGGCTGATTCAGTAAAATAGGGAGGGAACATGAACAAGAGGTGAACAAAAAATGGCATTATCTTGCGGTATAGTTGGATTGCCCATGGTAGGAAAAACCACGTTATTCAACCTGCTCACCAAGGCAGGCTTGGCTACCAGCGAATACATGACCGGGAAGACCAACACTCACACCCAACTGGCTCAAATACCCGATGAGCGGGTGGATTTTTTAGCGCAGCTGTACAAGCCCAAGAAGGTCACTTATGCCACTTTGGAAGTAACGGACGTGCCGGGGCTGGTGCGGGGTGCCAGCCAGGGCATGGGTTCCGGAAATGAGTTTTTGTCCGCGGTGCAGGAAGCAGATGCCCTGATTCATGTGGTAAGAGCTTTTAATAATGGTCAGGTTATGCACGTGGAAGGGTCCATAGACATTATACGGGATCTGGAGACCATCAATCTGGAATTATTGTTTGCTGATTTACAGTTAATAGAAAAGCGGATCAGCCGGATTAACCAGGGTAAGAAAAAAGGGAAGGAAAACGCCATGGAGCTCAGCGCCCTGGAAAAACTCCAGCAGGCGTTCGAAAATGAAATTCCCTTGTCCCAGATCCAGTTGACGGAAGAGGAGAGAGAGTCCCTCAGGCACATGCGGTTTCTCACCGCTAAACCCATGATTATTGTCGTTAATGTTGATGAGGAGCAGTTAACTAATCAGGATTATCCCCAGCGGGAAGCCGTCCGTGCATATGCCCGGGAAAAGGGGTTACCTTTGCTGGAGGTATGCTTGAAGGCGGAAGTGGAAATAGACGAGCTGGACCCGGAAGACCGGGCTGAGTTCATGGGCGAGCTGGGCATTGCCGAGCCGGGGGTGAAGCGCATTGCCAAAACTGTTTATGAGCATTTAGGTTTAATATCTTTCCTGACCGTCGGGGAAGATGAAGTCAAGGCCTGGACCATTACAAAGGGGCTGAACGCCAAACAAGCGGCCGGCAAAATCCACAGCGATATTGAAAGGGGCTTCATCCGGGCGGAAACGGTCAGTTTCACAGATTTGTTCGAGCTTGGCTCCATGGCGAAAGTGAAAGAAAAAGGGTTGGCCCGGCTCGAAGGAAAAGACTATATTGTGCAGGACGGGGACATTATTAATTTCCGGTTCAATGTGTAGCTGGGAAAACCTGTTTCCTGGCGACCAGTGAGACGCTGAGCATATTTCGCTGAAACTATTGACAGCGGAACACCCTCGATGTATGATAATAACAGAATTGTGCGCCAGGAAGGAGGGCAGCGGATGCCGTTTTACGATTTCAAATGCAATGCTTGTGGTTACCGGTTCGCGGTCAATGTACCGATGAGGGAGCGAAAGAACGTCACCTGCCCGGAATGTGGGGCCCGGGAGTTGACCCAACTGTTTACCGGTATCAACATCCTCGGGGTTGGGGGCAGCGGTTGCTCCAGTCCTCCTGGTTCCCGGTTTACGTGAGGTTAAGAGCAAGGGAGGGGGTGCCTCCCTTAATTTTTGCCTGGCTTTGGCTACGTGGGCCGGTGTGTCGGTCTTGACAGTGTTACGCAAAGAGTATAAGATTCTTTTAGTGGAATATAGTATTTCCGAAAATTTCTTGGATTAGGAGCGACCGGTAATGCTAATCAAAGGTGAGAGAATACGCCAGCTAAGGGAAGAAAGGGATTGTTCCCTGGCTGAATTTGCTGCCAAGGCCGGTATATCAGTCTCATATCTCAGCGAAATCGAGAGAGGGGCAAAAAAGCCTTCTTTGAAAACCATTGACAAAATTGCCGCAGCTCTCAACGTGCCGAAGAGCCAGCTGGTAGAAATAACCACTGACTCGAAAGGAATCATGCTGGGTGAAAAACTGCGGCTGCTGCGAGAGAAGAAAGGGTGGACCTTGTCTGAATTCGCCGGGAAAGCTGATATATCCGTCTCTTATCTGAGTGAGATTGAACGAGGGAATGTGTACCCTGCGATTGACACATTGAAGAAGATTGCTCGCACATTGGAGGTTAGCCTGCAAGACCTGGTCGGCAGGGGTGGTATTTTAGGGAGCAAGTTAAGAATGATCCGGGAAGAGCAGGGTCTGACCCAGGGAGAGCTGGCTAAACAAGCCGGCATCTCGGCTGGATTGGTAGGGCAAATTGAACAAGGCAAAGTTCAGCCCTCCCTGCAGACAGTGGAGAAAATTGCCGAAGCGGTAGGTGTTTCGCCCTGTTATTTTCTCATTGATGATGCCGGGGTGGAAGACTTGCTCAGGGCCATGTCCCCGGAGCTGAGGGAGCTGCTGAAAGATCCCAAAGTCCAATCGGTGTTGCGCTTGATCTGCAGTTGTACGGCGGAGGAACTGAAATTCATTTTTGATTTTATCAAGCTTTACAAGAAGCACGGCAGCCATGTATTTAGCCATTAAACGTCATGCTGAGGGACCAGTTGTCAGAAAATGATGACTGGTTTTTTTTATGGGGAGGAGGAACCAGAAAATGGAAAAAGAATAAGTATGTAACGGTGCATGAGGAGGTAGATGGGAGTGCAAGTTGTTTCAAGGGTACTGTTGCTGGCCTTGGTCTTATGGTTACCTGGTATGGGCCCTGCCCTGGCACAAGGGCCGGATTACCGGGTTTATTTGCTGGGAGAAGAAGTAAATTTAACTTTAAGACAAGAAGGCGGCAGGGTTTACGCCCTGCAAACCGAATTGATTAACTTGGCAGCAAAGCTGCAGCCCGGCCAACGGTTGTCAAGGTCTGATGAACGGTCTTGGCTGCCCCTGCGAGATTTTTGGGAGGAACTTGGCCTGAAGGTCAAATGGATACCTGGGATTCAAGCCATCATTATTTCAAACCGTGGTGACGATCAGGTGATTCCGGAGCAAGCCAGCAAAATCATCGCTGAGGCCCTGGCTGATACTTTGTGGTTGAGCTTGTCTTCTAAAGAGGAATTGGCCCGGCATTTGTCCCAATACTACACCCAGGCCCTGGTAGAGGAAGTACTTGATGACACCTGGCTTTTTGTTGAAGGGGAGACCGATTGGCACAGCGTGTACCGGTTGACGGAGAGCTTGCGGCTCGATGGGGGACAGGATTGGTTGTTGGTACAGGTGACAGTCCAGGAGACTTTTTCTCCCGGCGAGGAGCCGGTTTATTTTCATGGAGTTATCAAACTGCAGCACCTGGATGAAGGTTGGCGCATAGCCGCCCAGCAATATTTTGACGAGATATGAATACAAAGTGACTAATCAATACTTGTGTAAGGACGGTTAACAATGATGGGTCAGCTGGAAGAGATCATCATCCGGAAAGTTTTAAACGAGGGTCCGGTCAACTTCGCTTCTTTTATGGAATTAGCCCTCTATCATCCCGAGTACGGCTATTACACTAAACCGGGCAAGAAAATCGGCCGCCAGGGAGACTTTTACACCAGTGTCCATGTGAGCCACCTGTTTGGACAGGCCCTGGCGCGTCAGTTAATCCAGATGGGTTCCTTCTTGGGTTGGGAGGGGCTGGCGCTGGTAGAATACGGGGCCGGTGAGGGATTCTTGGCCAAGGATATCCTGGAGAGTTTTGCCAAGGAACGGCCGGAACTGCAAGGCGGGGTTACATACTATATTTGCGAAAGAAGCCATTACATGCGTGAAGAGCAGCGCAGCTTGCTGCAGCCTTTTTTGTCGCAAGTAAGATGGATTGATGACCTGGCGGCCGTCAACGGAGGCAAGCCTGTCAAAGGTATTGTTTTTTCCAACGAGTTGATTGATGCTTTCCCGGTTCACCGGGTGAAACTGGTGGACGGTGAACTGAAAGAAATCTATGTGGATTACCGGGACGGAGAGCTCGTGGAAATCCTGGGCCCCTTGTCTCACCCTCAATTGGCGGAGTATTTTCCTTTTCTTGGTTTTCAACTGGAAGAAGGACAAGAGGCGGAAATTAACCTCCGGGCCCTGGATTGGTTATCCCATATCGGCCGGTACCTGTTCTGTGGTTTTGTCCTGACCGTCGATTATGGCTATGAAGTCCGGGAATTGGCTCATCCCTTGCGCAGGGCCGGTACGGTGATGTGCTACCGGCAGCACCGGGCCGATGCAGAACCCTTGAAAGACGTAGGGCTTAAGGACATCACCAGCCATGTTAATTTTAGCGCATTAATGAAATATGGTGAGCAGTATGGTTTCAAGACCACGGGCTTTACCAATCAAATGAAATTCCTGGCAGGCTTGGGCGTAGGAAAAGCTCTGGAGGACCCTGATTTGAGCCCGTGGGAAAAGCAGAGAATGGCCTTAGCCCTGAAAGAGCTCTTAATGCCGGATCGCATGGGAGAGCGCTTTCGGGTACTAATCCAGCAAAAAGGACTGGATGAAATCCCGGACTTGCTGGGTCTAAAAGGGTTTTCTGTCATGTAACCGTGTTATTTGGCGGGTGATGGGCATATTAAGCGATGCTGCCAGGTATTGCAAGGCTGGTCTTGCTGGAATTGGCCCAGGTTGTTATAATAAGAATTCAGTGGCGTAATATTACCAAAGCTAAGGAGGAGACGTAAATGGAAGGCTTGTGGTTCAGCGAATTGCAAACGCCGTCTTTGGCCATTTCCTGCCGCACAAAAGCCACTTTGCACAGTGAAAAGACGGAGTTTCAAGATTTAATGGTAATTGATACTGAGGCTTTCGGGCGCATGCTGTTGTTAGATGGTGTGATCCAGACGTCCGTCAAGGACGAGTTTGTTTACCACGAAATGATTACTCATGTGGCTTTGAATACGCTCAAGAATCCCAAGCGGGCCCTGGTCGTCGGCGGCGGCGACGGCGGAAGTATCAGGGAAATCCTCAAACATAAAAGTATTGAAAAGGCTACCCTGGTAGAAATCGACCGCAGGGTGGTGGAAGTGTCGAAAGAATACTTGCCGGAAATTTCCATTGGATTGCAGGATCCCCGGGTGGAAATAATCTTTGATGATGGGATTAAGCATGTGAAAGAACACAAGAACACTTATGATTTAATCGTAGTGGATTCCACGGATCCCGTGGGGCCGGCGGTGGGGTTGTTTGCTAAGGAATTCTATGCTTCTGTGTATGAAGCCCTGACCGATGAAGGTATACTGGTGGCCCAGACCGAGTCCCCGTTCTTTAACGCCGATTTGATCAAGCGGGTCATGAAAGACGTCAGGGATATCTTCCCCATTGGCAAGCTCTTTTTGGCTCATATTCCTACTTATCCCGGCGGCTGCTGGTCGTTCACCCTGGGAAGCAAGAAATACGATCCGGAACAGGTGGACCCTGTAGGCATGCCGGAGCTGGATACGAAGTATTACTCTCCTGAAATTCATAAAGCTGCTTTTGTGCTGCCTCCTTTTGTAAAGGAAATCATTGAGGCTTAGGGGGAGGCCGGCATGCATCCTTTTGTGCGCCGCAGCCTGGGTTTTATGGGAAGCCAGCCTGATTACGCAACGGCGGACTTTGTCTTGTTCGGTGTACCCATGGATTTCACCGTCAGTTTTCAGCCCGGTTCCCGTTTCGGCCCGCAGGCCATCAGGAATGTGTCAGAGGGGCTGGAGGAGTACAGCTTTTACCAGCACCGTTCCCTGGAGGAAGTGCGGTTCTTCGATGCCGGCGATGTGGACTTGCCCTTTGGCAACGTGAAGGCCAGTTTAGCACGCATTGAGGCAGTGGCCCAAGCCTGTCATGGGGATCGCAAGATCCCCATCGCTTTAGGCGGTGAACACCTGGTTACTTTGCCGCTGGTGCAAGGGGCGAAGGCTTTTTTCCCGGACCTGGCTGTGTTTCATTTTGACGCTCACGCCGACCTTAGGCAGGACTACCTTGGGGAGGAGTTGTCGCACGCCACGGTCATGTATCAAGTGGCCGGCCTGGTGGGGCCGGAAAACGTGTACCAATTCGGCATTCGTTCCGGCACGGCTGAGGAATACAGTTTCGGCAAGAACAATACCAACTTTTTTGCCCACCGGGTGCTGGAACCCCTCCGGGGCGTTGTTGCAGACTGGGATGGGAGACCGGTCTATGTGACCGTTGATATCGATGTGGTTGATCCCGCTTTTGCCCCGGGTACCGGTACGCCCGAACCGGGAGGATGCTCTTCACAGGAAATACTGGAGGCTTTATTGCTGGTGATGAAACTGCCGGTAGTTGCCCTGGACATCGTAGAGGTGCTGCCGGACAAGGATGTATCCCAGCGGACGGCTTTACTGGCGGCCAAACTGGTGCGGGAAGCATTGATCGGGCTCCAACTCAGGAAAGAAAAAACTTTTGACAAGTGATGGCCCTTGTGATAGAATGACGTTGCTGTCCCGGCGGCGGGGCGGGCAAAAATGTCTTTGACATTGGATAGCAATTTGTGTATAATAAACTTTGCATGATGGGCGATTAGCTCAGTTGGGAGAGCGCCTGCCTTACAAGCAGGATGTCGGCAGTTCAAGTCTGTCATCGCCCACCACGGTACGGAGCTGTAGTGTAGGGGTTTAACATGTCGGCCTGTCACGCCGAAGATCGCGGGTTCGAATCCCGTCAGCTCCGCCATCTTCTTTCCTGCCTCGGTAGCTCAGTCGGTAGAGCAGAGGACTGAAAATCCTCGTGTCGGCGGTTCAATTCCGCCCTGAGGCACCATCACGCGGAAGTAGCTCAGTGGTAGA
>DULZ01000025.1 GCA_012840125.1 Clostridia bacterium
CGGAGACGTCAAAGTCGGTGCTCACCGTCTCCGGGTTATTGTTGATCATCACCGCCTCATAACCCAGCTCTTTCAAAGCCCGGATGGCATGGACGGAACAGTAGTCAAACTCGATCCCCTGGCCGATGCGGATGGGCCCGGCCCCGATGATCACCACCTTCTTCCCGTCGCCCGGCTGCACTTCATCCTCCGCCCCGCAAGCGGAATAGTAATAGGGACTCACGGCCTCAAACTCGGCGGCGCAGGTGTCCACCACTTTAAACACCGGTTCCAGCCCCAATTCCCGGCACCGCTCCCGCACTTCACCGGTCGTGGCCTGCACCAGCCCGGCGATGGTCCCGTTGGTAAAGCCCAGGTTTTTCAACTGCCTCAAGGTTTCCCGGTCCAGGTCCGCCAGGCGCATTTTTTTCAATTTTTCTTCCCACTGCACCAGGTGCTGCAGCTTGTAGAGGAAGTAGCGGTCGATTTGGGTTTTGGCATGGACGGTGTCCACGGCCACCCCCCGCCGCAGGGCTTCCGCCACTACGAACAGGCTCTCGTGAGTGGTTTCCTCCAGTTTTTTGAGCAGCTGTTCTTCCGAGCAGCTTGCCAGGTATGGCAGTGCCAGGGAATCCAGCCCCAGTTCCAGGGAAGCCACGGCCTTGAGCAAAGCCATTTCAAAGGAGGTACCGATGGCCATCACTTCCCCGGTGGCCTTCATCCTCGTACCCAGCTTGGTATCGGCTTTGACAAATTTGTCAAAGGGCCAGCGGGGTATTTTGACCACCACATAGTCGAGGGTAGGTTCAAAGCAAGCCAAAGTTTTGCCGGTCACGCTGTTTTTGATCTCATCCAGTGTATACCCCAGGGCAATCTTAGTGGCCACCTTGGCAATGGGGTAGCCGGTGGCTTTGGAGGCCAGAGCGCTGGAACGGCTCACCCGGGGGTTCACTTCGATGACGTAGTACTGCATGCTTTCCGGGTGCAGGGCAAACTGGACGTTACAGCCCCCCTCAATCTCCAGGGCGTTGATGATCCGGAGAGCGGCGCTCCGCAGCAGCTGGTGCTCTTGATCCCGCAAGGTCAGGCACGGGGCCACCACGATACTGTCGCCGGTGTGGATGCCCACCGGGTCCACGTTTTCCATGTTGCAGACAGTGATGCAGTTGCCTTTGCTGTCCCGGATGACTTCATACTCAATTTCCTTCCAGCCTTTCACCGACTTTTCGATCAACACCTGGTGCACCCGGCTGAGCCTGATGCCGCCGGCGGCAATGCTTCTCAACTCTGTTTCGTTGGCTGCCAGGCCGCCGCCGGTCCCTCCCAGGGTGTAGGCCGGCCGGACCACCACCGGGTAGCCGATCTCCGCCGCAAAGGCCACCGCCTCGTCGATGCTGCCGGTCACGATGCTCTCGATGACGGGTTGGCCGATGCTCTCCGTGGTCTTTTTAAAGGCTTCCCGGTCCTCGGCTTTCTTGATGGCTTCGGGGCCGGTGCCCAAAAGCTTTACCCCGTACTCCGCCAGAAAACCGCTTTCCGCCAGTTCCATGGCCAGGTTCAATCCCATCTGGCCGCCCAGGGTGGGCAAGCAGCTATCGGGCCTTTCTTTTTTGATGATCTCCTGCAAAGTGGACACATTCAGGGGTTCGATATATACCCGGTGGGCCATGTCCTTATCCGTCATGATAGTGGCGGGATTGCTGTTGGCCAGCACCACCTCTACGCCCTCTTCTTTCAGGGCCCGGCAGGCCTGGGTGCCGGCGTAATCAAACTCCGCCGCCTGGCCGATGATGATGGGCCCGGATCCGATGACCAGCACTTTCTTAATGTCCGGCCGCTTGGGCATAGGCACCACCCTTTCCTACCGTTTCTCTTACCACGGCCAGGAACCGGTCAAAGAGAAATGCCGTATCCGCCGGGCCGGGACAGGCTTCCGGGTGAAACTGGAGGCCGAAAACCGGCCTGTCCTTAATTCTTAGACCTTCCACGGTCCCATCGTTCAGGTTGCGGTATGTGATTTCCAGTTGCGTGCCGTCCAAGGAATCTTCCTTGACGGCATAGCCATGGTTTTGGGAAGTTATGTAGATGCGCCCTGTGGCTAAATCTTTGACGGGATGGTTGCAGCCCCGGTGCCCGTACTTGAGTTTTTCCGTATCCGCTCCTGCCGCCAAAGCCAGCAGCTGGTGCCCTAAGCAAATCCCCAGGAGGGGCTTGTGCAGCAG
>DULZ01000026.1 GCA_012840125.1 Clostridia bacterium
GGTCCTGCCGGCGGGATCGGTGGGAACGGGTGTTTCGGCCGGCGACCGGCCAGGGCCGAGCCTGCCGGAGGACAACAGGGTCGGCCAGGAAGAAAACCCACAGGTCCTTTTCCTGTGGGTTTTGGTCAGTTTTCTGGTCTTGATTCTCTACACCCTGCTGCAAAATGCGGGGATCCTGTGATCTCAGGAGACTTCCTGGAGGCCGTACAGGCGGCGGTAGAGCCCCCCTTTCGCTAAAAGTTCCTCATGGGATCCCCGTTCCACGATCTCACCCCGGTCCAGGACCAGGATTTCGTCCATGGCTTCCAACCCCGTGAGGTGGTGGGTGATCATGATGGTGGTGCGGCCCTCCATGAGGCGGTGGATAGCGGCCAGCACCTGTTCTTCCGTGACCGGATCCAATCCCTCCGTGGCTTCATCCAGGACCAGAATGGAGGGATTGCGCAGGAAAGTGCGCGCCAGGGCCACCAGCTGTCTTTGCCCGCCGGAAAGCTTCCAGCCACCTTCGCCGATGACCGTGTCAAGACCCTGGGGCAGGACCGCCAGGTGAGGTGCCAGGTGGACCCTTTCCACTGCTGCCAGGAGTTCCGCCTCCGTGGCATCCGGTTTGGCCAAGAGCAAGTTTTCCCGGATGGTGGCATTGAAAAGATAGGTCTGGCGGGAGACCAGGCCCACGGTGGACCACAGTTCTGCCTCGGAAAAAGAGCTTACTTCTCTGCCCCCGATGGTAATCGAACCCTCATGATAAGGCCAATAGCCCAGCAGCAATTGAGCGACGGTGCTCTTGCCCGCCCCGCTGGGCCCTATAATAGCCAATTTACCCCCGGCGGGAAGATGGAAACTAATGTTTCTCAGCACCACCTGCCCGGCATTGGGATAGGCGAAAGTCAGGTTGTGCACCCTTACTTCCCGGCCGGGATTGGCCATAGGCTGGGCAGCGGGTCTGGTGACGAAGGGGGGAGTATTTACCAGTGCCAGAACCCGCTCCCCGGCCTCTAAACTATCCTCTAAATGAGGGACCACCTGGGTCAGGTTGAAGATGGCCTCAAAGGCGGCCAAGACCCCCAGCGTCAAAGCAGCTACCCAAATCCCACGGATGTGCCCCGTGGAAGCAAAGTAGACGCTCAGGCAGAGGGTGGCAAACATGGCTAAATTGGCCAGCAATTGCGTCAAGGTGCCGGTCAAAGCGCTCCTGGTGTACACCAGCTGCTGCCATTGAGCAAAGGTATTGCCGTGGCCGGCGGCCTTTTCTGTCTGCCGGGCGGCCAGGTCAAAGGAAGTTACTTCCGTCAAGCCTTTGATGCTGTCTACCAAGGTGGTATTGAGCCTATCCCTGGCCCCGGCCAGCTCTTGCTTGAAGCGAGCCATTTTGCGCACCAGCCACGGCACGCCCAGGCCGGCCAAGCCGTAAAACAGGGAAAAGGAAAGAGCATACCCCCAGTGGAAACTGCCCAGCAGCACCGTGCCCACGATCCAGATTAACAGTGCCGTTAAAGGCGGCAGCAGTACCCGGAGGTAGATATCTTTCAACGCTTCCACATCGGCCACCAACCGGGCCAGGAGCTGCCCGCTGTGGTAACCCAGCAGCTGTCCCGGTGACTGTTTCACCAGGGAATCATAGATCCACAGCCTGATTCTGGTGAGGATGGCGAAGGTGGTGCGATGGTTGACATAACGTTCCGCGTACCGGAAAGCGGCCCGGGATAGACCGAAAAAGCGAACTCCGGCCACCAAGGTCATCAAATCCAGCACGGGCGGCTGTAGGGCGGACCAGGAGATTAAATAAGCGGAAGTAACCATGAGACCGACGTTGCTGCTGATGGTGGCAAAAGCCAGGACCAGTCCTAAGAGTACCGGTTTCCAGTAGGGGAGCATCAATCTGATAAATGGTTGCAGTACCGTCATCATTAAGCCACCCCCCGGTAGGCTTGGTGCAGCCGGTAATAAACCCCTTTTTGGGCTAACAAATTTTGATGGGTGCCCGTTTCCACGATGCGGCCCTGATCCAGGACCAAAATGCGATCGGCCATGGTGAGCGTGGATAAGCGGTGGGCGGTAATGAGGGCGGTGCGCCCCGCCAGGAGTCTTTCTAAAGCCTTTTGAATGAGTTCCTGGTGCTCCGGGTCCAGGCTGGCCGTAGCTTCATCCAAAAGAACCAAGGGGGCGTCCGTCAAGATGGCCCTGGCAATGGCCAGCCTTTGGGCTTGACCGGCGCTCAAGATGCGGCCTCCTTTGCCGATGACGGTGTCATAACCCTCCGGCAAAGAGGTGATAAATTCATGGCATTCAGCCTGTACCGCAGCCGCTTGAATGGACTGCAGGGAAGCATCCGGTTTACCCAAAGCGATATTTTCCCGGATGGTGCCGTGAAACAGGTAGGGAGTTTGGGGCACAAAAGCCACCAGTTTCCGCCAACTGCTGGGCTCCAAATCTCCCAGGGAAACACTGCCTATTCTAATTTCGCCCTGGGTAGGCTCCATGAAGCCCATCAGCAAGTGCAGGATGGTGCTCTTGCCCGCCCCGCTGGCGCCGACCAGGGCGACTCTTTCGCCCGGCTGCAGGGTAAAAGAGACATCGTGAAGCACCGGATTGCCGTTTGTATAGGAAAAGCTCACCTTTTCAAAAGTGATGGGCTCTTGGCACATGGCGGCTGTCGCCGGGATGGATTTGCCGTTCCCGGCAGGCAGGGGGCTGTCCAGCACGGCGAAGATGCTTTCCGCCGCTTTCAGGCCGGCGTTGCCGGCATGGTACTGGGTGCCCAGGTTGCGCAAGGGGGCATAGAACTCAGGTGCCAAGAGCAGGATAAAAAACGCCGTGGCAAAATCAATCCTGCCGAAAACCAACCGTAATCCTAAGGCCACCGCGACAATGGCAGTGCTGATAGTCATGAAGAATTCCAAAAAGAAAGCCGACAGGAAAGCAATTCTCAGCACTCCCATAGTCGCGGTTTCCCAACTGCGGCTCAGCCTGGCGATCACCTTACCCTGGGCGGCGGCCCGCCCCAATAGCTTTAGGGTCGGTAAGCCTTCCAGGACATCGAGAAAGTGGCTGTTCATGCGACCCAGAATATGCCACTGCTTCTTGGTCCAGCGCTCCGCCAGGTGGCCGATGAGGATCATGAACAAGGGGATCAAAGGTGCCGTCAAGATAAAAATAACGCCGGTCAGCGAGTCTTGCGGGAATACAGCGAAGAGAATCCCGGCCGGGATGACGGCGGCTAAGGCCAGGGAGGGAAGGTAGCGGGAAAAATAGACTTCCAGGGATTCCACCCCTTCAGTCACCGTATTGATTAAATCCCCGGCAGCCAGGGTGCGGCCGTGGACAGGCCCTTGTTGAAAGATGTGATCCAGTAAACGCTCCCGCAGGAAAGTCTTAATCCGGGTTGCGCCCCGGTGGGCCATGACTTCTCCCGCCCAGTGCACCAGGGCCCGGAGAACAATGATACCGAACAGCAAGGCCAGCCAGGGATACAGGTCTTTTGGCCCTTGACCTTCCAGAAAGGAATGGTTTACTATTTTAGCGATAAAATAAGCCTGGCCTAAGATCAGGATACCCGACAAGACACCGGATCCGATCACTGCAGCCAATTCAACCCGGATCCGTTTCGTCATTTTCATTAACCGGCGGTTTACCACGAGTATCCCCCCTTAAGTCTTGTAAACCCGGCAGTGAAAAAAGATAGGGCAACCGGCTCCAAACGGGGCGCGAGGAGTGTCCCAGAGATGGCAAATTAGGATTTCTACGCCTCCCGTCCAATCCCTTTATTTAACCGGCCGGTGACCCTTTTCTCTGCATGATATGCACGGCGCTCCTCTAGGCACCCCGGGGCGCCGGTTGCCCTTCGGTAGACCCGGGGCGAAGCGGGAAAGCTCCGCCGCCGGAATTAGTACTCCAGATCTTTCATATCCACGGGTTTTCTGAAGACCCAGTAAGCCCACACCTGGTAAGCTAAGACGATGGGGACCATAATAATGGCTACAATGGTCATGATGGTCAGGGTGGTTACGCTGGACGAAGCATTATAGATGGTCAAGCTCCAAGCCGGGTCCAGGCTGGAGACCATGACCCGCGGGAACAGTCCCGTAAAGACCGTGGCTACGGCAAACACGATGGTAAGGGCCGTGGCGATGAAGGACTTGCCGAACTTGCCTGCGCCAGCCAGCACATAGGACAGGATTAAAGCGACGGCGGCCAGCACTAAGGCGACCATGGAGATGAACTTGCCCAGAATGTCCGTTTCCAGCAGCATTAACGCCGCCATAGCCACAACAGCGACGATGGTGGCTAACCCTAAACGGGGCGCGAGTTTTTGCACCCGCTCCTTAATCTCTCCCTGGGTGCGCAGGCTCAGGAACAAGGCACCATGGTAGGAGAAGAGGAGCACAAAGGCCACGCCTGTCACCACGGTGAAGGGTGACAGCAGGGAGAAGAAATTCCCCACAAACTGCATGTTGGCATCAATGGGCACACCCCTAAGGAGGTTGGCCACCGCTACACCCCATAACAGGGCCGGGACCAGGCTGCCAAACCAGAGGCACCAATCCCATAAGGCCCGCCAGGTGGGATTGTCATCTTTGCTGCGAAACTCAAAGGCTACGCCTCGCACCATTAAAGCCAGCAGCATCAGGAACAGGGCGAGGTAAAAGCCGCTGAACAGGGTGGAGTACCAGTGGGGAAAAGCGGCAAAGATGGCTCCCCCGGCGGTCAACATCCAAACTTCATTGCCGTCCCAGAAAGGACCGATGGCATTGAAGACCACCCGGCGTTCCGCGTCGTTCTTTCCCACAAAAGGCAGCAGGATACCGGCGCCGTAATCAAAACCTTCCAGGAAGAAAAAGCCGCAGAACAGGACACCGACTAAGCAAAACCACAGTACGTTTAAGTCCATAAGGACACCTCCTCAGCTGGTACTGACGGCCGTTTGCCGATATCAATGCCTTCGGGACCTAACTTGGCGTATTTCACCAGCAAGTAAGCGTCGGCAATAACCAGCAAGCCAATCACCACCGTAAACACGCTCAAGGTGAGCAGCACCGCTCCGGCGGAAACATTGGGGGAAATGGCCTGATCCAGTTTCTGTAAGCCGTAGACGATCCAAGGCTGCCGTCCCATTTCCGCCACCACCCAGCCGGCCGTATTAGCAATGTACGGCAGGGCAATGGCCCAAGGCAAGACTTTCAGCAGTCCCCGGCTGTTTTCCGGTTGGCCGGAACGGGAACGGAAGAAGGCGGCAATCGCCAGCAGGATCATCAGCCCCCCCGACAGTACCATCAAGCGGAAGCTCCAGAACACCGGTTTCACCGGGGGGATGTAATCGCCTGGTCCGTATTTGGCTTCGGCTTCAGCCTGTAAATCCTTCAATCCCTTGATTTCGCCGGAGAACTTGTTGAAAGCCATAAAGCTGGTCATGGCCGGCAAGGAGATTTCCCAGTTGTTCTTCTGCTGGGCCTGGTTGATACCGGCTACGATGTTGAAAGGTGCCGGATCGGCAGTTTCCCACAGGGCTTCCGCCGCCGCCATTTTCATGGGCTGGGTGCGCACCAGGAACTGGCCTTGGGTATGCCCGATGACGGCCACCAGCAGCACGCTGATTAAACCGAAAACCGCGGCGATCCTAAAGGACTTGCGGAAGAAATCCAAGTTGCTCTTTCGCGCCAGGTGATAAGCGCTGACACCTAAGACGAAGAAGGATCCGGTGGTAAACCCTGCCGTGACCACATGGGGGAACTGGTGCCACACATAGGGGTTGGTGAGGAGTTCCAGGAAGTTGGTCATCTCGGCCCGGGTACCGGTCAAGACGTAGGCCACCGGGTTTTGCATGAAGGAGTTGGCGATTAAAATCCATAAAGAGGAGAGGTTACTGGCGATAGCTACCAGCCAAATGCTCAGGCAATGGACTTTCTTGGAAACCTTATCCCAACCGAAAATCCAAATCCCTAGGAAAGTAGATTCCAGGAAGAAAGCCAGCAGCGCCTCGATGGCCAAGGGCACCCCGAAGATATCGCCGACGAAGCGAGAATATTCAGACCAGTTCATGCCGAATTGGAAGACCATGACGATACCGGTGACGACGCCCAAGGCGAAGTTGATTACAAAGAGCTTGCCCCAGAACTGGGCCATTTTTTTGTATGTTTCATCATTAGTTCTTACATAAATAGTTTCCATGATGGCTGTCAGCAATGATAATCCAAGGGTCAGCGGTACGAACAGGAAGTGGTAGGCTGAAGTCAGACCAAACTGCCAACGCGCCAGAATTAGCTCAGTCATGAGTACCCTCCTTTACCTTAAAATTTATACCCAAACGGTAAACAATTATTGCAAACTACCCTCCTTTCTATTACAGAATTATGGATAGATTATGTGAAATTATAAGCAAGCCAGGGCAGAAAAGTAAAGGGCAGCTATCTCTTGCACTTGCGGCAGTTTTTGTATTGCTGGAGGAGCTCACCGAAATTATGCCGGGCCAGATCCTGGGCCAGTTTGTGTTGAATTTCACCAAGCACCTGATGCACCGGGCACCGATCAGACCAGTGCTTGGTACAATAATCCGCGTGGACGAAACAGCGGTTAATGGCAATCGGTCCTTCCACCGCTTCCACTACGTCCAACAAAGAGATCTCATGGGGCTCTTTCGCTAGGGCATAGCCCCCTTCCGGTCCGCGAAAGGAATGCAGGATGCCTGCTTTCACCAGGGAACGCAGGGTTTTGAGCAGGTAGCGCATGGGTATTTCTTCGTGTTCTGCGATATCTTTGGCGGTGACGACGACATCCGGTTCTAAACCGGCTAAGTAGAGCACTACGCGAAAAGAATAATCAGTGGCTTGTGTTAATTGCATTCTTTCCTCCAATGTATACCTCGCGAGTATAGTTTAATTTTAAAATAGCACGGTTTGGGTTCGCTGTCAATAATGATTATTAATTTGTAATAGTTTTGCAATAGATAAATTACCAGCTATTGGTTCAATTCGAGGTAATGCTAAAATTTTGATACTTCTCATTTTACTGGCAGGAAAAACCCTTTCTATGGCGAATCAATACGGCGAATTAATTCTGTGGAAATTAGTTTGGCCGGTGCTACGTGAACATTTTCACTTTATTGATGGCTGGGGTTTCGATTTCAAGGCCGGCGGCCTTGAAAAATATAAAAACGAGGAGCTGAGGTGCGTGTACAGAAAGGTAGTCCTGAATATCAACGGCATTGACCGGACGTTGATTGTCGACCCTGAGGCCACTTTAGCCAGTGTGCTGCGGGAACAACTGCTGCTCACCGGTTGTAAAGTAGGATGTGCTCAGGGGCACTGCGGCTGCTGTTCAGTGATCTTGAACGGCGAGGTGGTACGTTCCTGTGTCCTCAAGATGAGGCGGGTGCCGCCGGAAGCAAAGATCACTACCATTGAAGGTCTGGCCCGGCCGGACAACCTGCACCCGCTGCAAGTGGCTTGGATGGCTTACGGTTGTGCCCAGTGTGGTTTCTGCAGCCCGGGATTTATCTTATCTGCCAAAGTGCTGCTGGATCGGAATCCAAATCCCACGAGACAAGAGGTGCGGGATTGGTTCCAAAAGCACCGCAACGCCTGTCGCTGTACGGGGTACAAGCCCCTGGTCGATGCAGTCATGGCCGCAGCCAAAGTGTTACGGGGTGAAATGCGCAAAGAGGAATTGCTCTACCAGCCTGCCGGCAATAAGATTTACGGTACCACGTATCACCGTCCCTCAGCTCTACGGAAAGTGACAGGCACCTGGGATTACGGCGCTGACGTGGCGCTGCAAATGCCCCCCGGCACTTTGCACCTGGCCCTGGTTCAAGCGGAAGTTTCCCATGCGAGAATCCTAAAGATTGACACCTCGGAAGCGGAGAAGATGCCCGGCGTCTATAAAGTGGTGACCCATAAGGACGTGAAGGGCAAGAACAGGATCACCGGTTTGATTACTTTCCCCACCAATAAGGGTGACGGCTGGGATAGGCCCATCCTCTGCGATGAAAAGGTGTTCCAGTTCGGTGATGCCATTGCCATCGTATGCGCCGACACGGAAGCCAATGCCCGGGAAGCGGCGAAAAAGGTTAAAGTGGAGTTGGAGCCCCTGCCCGCTTACATGAGCGCCCAGGAGGCCATGGCGCCGGATGCCATTGAAATCCACCCGGGGGTCCCGAATATCTATTATGAACAAGGCATCGTCAAAGGAGAAGATACGAAACCGGTTTTTGAAACCGCCGACGTGGTGGTAGAAGTCAATACTGCCTGCAGCCGCCAGCCTCACCTGGTGCTGGAGCCCGATTGCGGCTGCGCCTATATAGACGAAGAGGGCAGGCTCACCATTCATTCCAAGAGTATCGGCCTGCATCTCCACCACGCCATGATCGCTCCCGGCATCGGCATCGAGCCGGAAAAACTGCGCCTGGTGCAGAACCCGGCCGGCGGCACCTTTGGGTATAAATTCAGCCCCACCATTGAAGCCCTGCTGGGAGTTGCTTGCCTGGCCACCGGGAAGCCCGTGGTGCTCCGGTACAACATGTATCAACAAATTACTTACACCGGTAAGCGCTCCCCCGGCTTTGTGAAGTGCCGGTTAGCAGCCGATAAAACCGGGAAGCTCCTGGCTATGGAAACGGACTGGACTATTGACCACGGGCCCTATTCCGAGTTCGGCGATCTCCTCACCTTGCGTCTGGCCCAGTTCACCGGTGCCGGCTATGATATTCCCAACATCCGGGGCAAAGGCCGGACGGTTTGTACCAACCACGCCTGGGGTTCCGCTTTCCGTGCTTATGGTTCGCCTCAATCTTTCCTGGCCTCGGAAATTGCCATGGATGTGCTGGCGGAGAAACTGGGCATGGATCCCTTTGAACTGCGTTACAAGAATATTTACCGGCCCGGAGCCACCACCCCGACGGGACAGGAGCCGGATGTATACTGCCTGGAAGCCATGTTTGACAAGCTGCGTCCCTACTGGGAGGAAGCCAAGAAGCGGTGTCAAGAGCTTTCCACGGATAAGGTCAAGCGCGGCGTAGGCCTGTCCCTGGGCATCTACGGCTGCGGCCTGGACGGCCCGGACAGCTCGGAAATCCATGTGGAATTGACCCCCGAGGGAGTAACCCTCTATGCCTCCTGGGAAGACCACGGGCAAGGCGCGGATATCGGCGCATTGACCCATGCCCATGAAGCCTTAAGACCATTGGGTCTCAAACCGGAACAAATCAAGCTGGTGCTAAACGACATGGCCTGCACCCCCAACAGCGGCCCCGCCGGCGGCAGCCGTTCCAACGTGATGACAGGCAACGCCATTAAGATCGGCTGTGAAATGCTCTTGAATGCCATGCGCAAACCCGACGGCACTTACCGGACCTACGACGAGATGGTGGCGGAAAACATCCCGTTGAAATACAGCGGTAAATGGGTCGCTTCCATGTGTACCCCTTGTGATCCCGAGACCGGCCAGGGAGCGCCTTTCCCGGTGTACATGTATGAATTGTTCATGCCGGAAGTGGAAGTGGACCTGGAAACGGGCAAAGCCCGGGTGGTCAAGTTCACCACGGTGGTCGATGTGGGCACCATTACCAACAAGACCGCCGTGGACGGCCAGATTTACGGCGGCCTGGCTCAAGGCATCGGCTTGGCTTTAAGCGAGGATTTCGAGGACCTGAAAAAGCATACCAATCTCCTGGCCTGCGGGCTGCCCTACATCTATGATGTACCCGATGATATCGAGATTATCTATAATATCACACCTCGTCCCTATGGGCCCAACGGCTCAGCCGGCGTGGGAGAAGCACCTTTGACTGCGCCCCACCCCGCCATCTTGAACGCCATTTACAATGCTTGCGGGGTACGGATCTATAAAGTGCCGGCCCTGCCGGAAGTGATTAAAGCCGAGTTGGAAAAGCTGGCTAACAAGTAGCAATAGTTTTCAGGAGACATCACGCAGCCGGTGCATGACGGCAGGCATCAAGTGGGATGCAGGTCCCACTTGATGCCGGTTTTCTACCGGAAAGGGGAAATTCCATGGATCAGAAAACCATGCGCGAACTGGAAGCAAAATGCATTCAAGAGAGTCCCCCGGGTTGTACGACGGCCTGCCCTGTGCATGTGGACGCCCGGGCCCTGATCGCGGCGGTGCAAAATGAGGACTTTGGGTCCGGTGTCAAAATATTTAGAAAAGTAGTGCCTTTTCCCAGGATCATCAGCCGGGTCTGTGATGAACCTTGTCAAGCCCAGTGTAAGAGGAAAGAAGCCGGTGATCCTATTGCCGTCAACGCATTGGAGCGAGCTTGTATGGAATACGGCGGCGACTGGGAACCCAAGCTTCTTCCGGTAGTAAAAAAAGGTAAAAAGATTGCGGTGGTGGGCGGTGGATTGAGCGGGTTGACGGTGGCCCTGGAACTGGCCCAAAAAGGTTATCCGGTGGTGATTTACGAAAAAGAAGGGGCTTTAGGGGGCAGCATCCGCGCCCTTCCCGCGGCCAAGCTGCCGCCGGAGCTGGTGGAGGCGGACCTGCGGGCGGTTCAGGAACATCCCTTGATTGAGATTAATCTCGGTATCGAAGTTGGGGCTGGTGGCTCCCCATCCCTGGTGGAACTCCTCCGGCAGTTTGACGCGGTTTACCTGGGTACCGGAAGGGGAGATGTGGCTTGTTTTGGGCCGGCCCTGGACAGCGAGGGACGGTTGAGCCCGGATCCCCTGACTTTGCAAACCGGCCATCCCCAAGTTTTTGCCGGGGGCACCCTGGCTCTCGGCGTGGCGGGTAAGAGCCCTATTATGTCCATTTCTCACGGTAAAAAGGCGGCCAACTCCATCGCCCGCTTGCTCCAAAATGTCTCCTTGACCGCCGAGCGAGACAAGGAAGGACCTTATCCCACCGCCTTGTATACCAATATCGCAGGAATACCACCTGCCAAAAGAGTCATGCCGGCCGACCCCCAGCAAGGCTTCACCCGGGAAGAAGCCTTGTTAGAAGCGAAGCGCTGTCTCCAGTGTGAATGTATGGAATGCGTCAAGGCCTGTGCGTACTTAGCTCATTACGGTGCCTATCCCAAACGCTATGTGCGGGAAATCTACAATAATCTTTCCATCGTCATGGGCATGCGGCATGCCAATAAAATGATCAACTCCTGCAGTTTATGCGGCATGTGCCGGGAAGTGTGTCCCAATGGATTAAACATGGGAGAGATTTGCCGGGCAGCGCGGCAGCTGATGGTCAGGACCGGCAAGATGCCCCCTTCCGCCCATGAGTTTGCCCTGCGGGACTTCCGGTTCAGTACCGGTGACCGGTTTGTCCTTCACCGGCACCAGCCCGGTTTTACCTCCAGCAGCGTCTTATTTTTCCCCGGATGCCAGTTGAGTGCATCCAAACCCCAGTATGTGCAAAAGCTTTACGAGTTGCTGTGCGGCAAAATACCCGGCGGTGTGGGCCTCAGCCTGGGCTGCTGCGGTGCCCCCGCCCAGTGGGCCGGCGCGGAAGAGCTTTTTCGCGAAACCCTGGCGAACCTCGAGCAAGAATGGCGGGCTCTAGGTTCTCCCCGGGTGATCACGGGCTGTCCTACCTGTTATAGCATCTTCCGCCAGGAAATGCCGGCGGTGGAGGTGGAGACCATTTGGACCGTGCTGGACCGGTTGGAGGTGGTGGAGGAAAGAGCCGGTACGGGACGCCCCCTGGTTCTGGCGGTGCACGATGCCTGCACCACCAGGCAAGATCAAGAGCTGCAGGATTGCGTGCGACGCATTGCCACCCAGCTGGGCCACCAGGTGGTGGAACTGGAGCGCAGCCGGTTGACAACGGATTGCTGCGGTTACGGGGGTTTAATGTCCTTTGCCAATAGGGAGGTGGCCCGGCAGGTGAGGCGGCGCCGGGTGGAAGAACACGAAGCGGATTACCTGGTCTACTGTGCCATGTGCCGGGATAATTACGCCAAAGAAGGGAAGAAAGTTTTTCACCTGCTGGATTTACTCTTTGGGGATCCCGCATTGACCGGTGCGGAAAAAGGCCCCGGCTTTTCCAAGCGGCAGGAAAACCGGGCCAAGTTGAAACAGTCTCTCTTGCAAGAAATGTGGGGTGAAACAGTGACCGGAGAACAAGCCGGGGTGAAACTGATTATTCCGGAACGGGTGCAAGAGCTTTTGGAAGAGAGGATGATTTTAGAAGAAGACCTGCAAGCTGTCATTGCCTATGCGGAGAGTACGGGTAATAAATTCAAGCATACGGAAAACAACACCTTTATTGCGTACTTTCGCCCGGTCACGGTTACCTACTGGGTGGAGTACAGCCCGCAAGGGGACGGCTTCTTGATCCATAATGCTTACAGTCACCGGCTGCAGATCGAAGGGTAGGGGGTATGGCGATGAACGGGGAAAACAATCCGGCCAAGGCTGTTATCTGTGCCAAATGCAATGAGCCGCTGGCCCTGGGAAAAGTAACCTTGTCATATTTAAACAACAGCTTTCCGGTGGACTTATATAAATGCCCCCAGTGTTCTTTAGTCTTCATTCCCGAAGAACTGGCTCTGGGCAAAATGGAGCAGGTGGAAAAGGCCCTGGAGGACAAGTAAATTTCGTCCCGGTCGCGGCAGGCCATGGCGGGCGTGACGACCGGTAAAGGGGTGAATAAGATGTTTAACGACGATTTCATCCGCATGCTGGAACTGCACCAGCAAGGGTTTCACTGCAGCCAAATCCTGCTGGCCCTGGGTTTGGAAAAACGGGGCCGGACTAATCCCGACTTGATTCGTGCCATGACCGGTTTAGCCGGGGGCCTGGGGTTTACCGGTAAACTCTGCGGGGCTTTAAGCGGCGGTGCCTGCCTGCTGGCCCTGTACGCCGGTCGAGGCAGTGTGGAGGAAAGAGGCGATGCCAAGCTGGACCTGATGATCAGCGAATTGGTGGACTGGTTTGAGGCCCAGTACGGAGGGCGGTACGGCGGCATAGATTGTGATGACATTTTGGAGGATAATCCCCTGAACCGGCCCCAGCGCTGTCCCCAGATTGTACGCGAGACTTATGCCAAAGTGGTGGAGCTCTTGACGGATCATGGTTATGACATAGAAGGATGACCGGTGGAAGGGGGGAGAACAGGTGACGGGGGGACCGGAACAACTGCTGGGCAGGACGGAAAGTGTTTGCCCGGAATGCTTGAAGGTGGTGCCGGCCTTAAGAGTGGCCGGGGCAGGCCAGGTCTACCTGGTGAAGGAATGCGATGATCACGGTGTCTTCCGCACTTTGATTTGGGAAGGAGAGGAGCATTACCGCCGCTGGGACATGGCCCGGCTGCCGGTGCGGGTGGACCACCCGGTGACGCCGGTGGACAAAGGTTGTCCCTATGACTGCGGGCCCTGTCCCGAGCACCGGCAAGACCCTTGCTGTGTGCTGCTGGAGGTGACGGGGAACTGCAATCTTAATTGTCCCATTTGTTTTGCCTCCGCGGCGGCGGGTAAAAGCCAGGACCCCTCCTTAGAGGAAATCCGGGATTGGTACCGCCGGCTGCATTCCCACGGAAGTCATTATAACATCCAACTGTCGGGAGGAGAACCGACGGTCCGGGATGACTTGCCGGAAATAGTCAGGCTGGGAAAGGAGTTCGGTTTTCCTCACCTGCAGTTGAATACCAACGGCCTCAGGCTGGCCAGGGAACCGGAGCTGGCCCGGAAACTGAAAGATGCCGGGTTAGACACGGTCTACTTGCAATTTGACGGCACCAGAGATGACATCTATCAAGCCACCAGGGGGCGGGCCTTACTGGAGGAGAAACTGGCGGCCATCGAGCACTGCGCCGCTGCCGGGTTAGGCGTCGCCCTGGTGCCGACCCTGGTAGCCGGGGTAAACCTGGATCATATCGGGGAGATCATTGACTTTGCCCTCAGCCGCATGCCCTATGTCAGGGGTGTTCATTTCCAACCTATCAGCTATTTCGGACGGTATCCCGGTGTCCCGCCGGTGCACCGGCTGACCATTCCCCGGATCTTAAGGGAAATCGAGGCGCAAACCGCCGGGAGAATGAGACAAGAGCATTTCGCTCCGGTTGGGGCGGAAAACCCTTACTGCACTTTTCACGGGAGTTTTACCCTGCAGCCTGACGGGACTTTGAAACCCTGGCGGGTCCAAGGCTGCTGCGGGCCTTCCCAAGAGCCGGTGGATCCGAAAGCCGGAGTGGCGAAATCAAGAACCTTTGTGGCCCGGCAGTGGTCTGCCCCGCCGCAGGCTGCCTGCTGTAACCGTGACCCGGCGGCGGGCCTGGATGAGCTCCTCCGCCGGATCCATACGTATTCCATCAGTATTTCCGGGATGGCCTTTCAAGACGCCTGGAACCTGGACCTGGAGCGGCTCCGGGACTGCAAGTTGTTTATTTTCAGTCCCCCGGGAAAACTCATTCCTTTTTGCGCCTTTAACTTAACGGCGCCGGACGGCCGGAGCCTTTACCGGCCCCGGCGAGGGGAGGATAGGCATGGGCCGGCCCCGCAGCAGCTTGGATGAGTGGGTGCGGGGGAAAGTGGGCCTCGGTCCCGGTGAAGAGCTGACCCGGGAAAAACTTGCAGATTACCAGCTGGGAAAACTCCGCGCTCTGGTGGATTACGTCTCCCGGCACAGCCCTTTTTACCGGCGGCATTTACAGGGTTATCCCCTGACCGCCCTCAATAGTTTGGACGACTTAGCGGAGCTGCCCTTTACCACGGAAGAGGATTTAAGGGCTGCCGGGTTAAAGATGCTGTGTGTCTCCCAGAGCCGGATCAACAGGATCGTCACCCTGGATACCTCCGGTACCACCGGCCGGCCCAAACGGATCTGTTTTACCCCTGCCGACCAGGCGTTGACGGTGGAGTTTTTTCAACAAGGGTTGGCCACCTTTACCTGGCCCGGGGAGAAAGTATTGATTCTCCTGCCCGGTGAGCGGCCCGGCAGTATCGGTGATTTGCTGGCCAGGGCCATGCAAAACCTGGGGGTGGTACCCATCCCCTTCGGCGTGGGACATAGCCTGGCGGAGATGCTGGCGAAACTGGCGGAGACCCAAGCCCAGGTGATCATCGGCATTCCGGTGCACGTGCTGGCCCTGGCCAGGTATCACCGGTTATGGGAACCGGAAAAAACCATTAACCTGAAAAGGGTGCTCTTGACCACGGATTATGTGGCTCAAGCGGTAGTGGAGGTATTGCAGGACAGCTGGCAGTGCGAGGTTTTCAGGTATTACGGCATGACGGAAATGGGCTACGGGGGAGGCATTGAGTGCCGCCGGCATGAGGGCTACCACCTGTACGAGGGAGATTTCCTCTTTGAAATCGTGGATCCGGTGCGGGGGACCAGAGTACCGGCCGGAGCCTGGGGCGAGGTGGTGGTCACTACTTTGACCAGAAACGGGATGCCCCTGGTCCGTTACCGCACGGGGGATATTGCCCGGCTGCTCCCGGAACCGTGTCCCTGCGGATCGGTGCTGGCCAGGCTGGGCCCCGTTAAAAGGCGGGTTAAAGGCTGGATCCGGGTGGATGACGAGACCGGTTTCAGCATCGGGGAGTTAGATGAAATCCTGTTTACCCTGCCGGGGGTGGTGGATTTTATGGTGTGGCGTTACGGTGCGGCGGAACCCTTTTGGTTGGAAATAGAGGTGGAGGCCATCGACCGGGCTTTAAGCCCCGGACAAATCAGGAGAGCCCTGGAGACGCACCCGGCCATGCAGTCATTGCTGGCCCAGGGCAGGCTGCAGCTCACCGCCCGGGGAATCCCGGCACCTGCTTGTTACCGACCGAAAACAGGTAAGAGGAGAATGGAGGTAAGAGTGACCCGTGGGCAGCCTTGAGAAAATGAAAGAGCAAATCAGCGCCTGTTGTCAAGCCGTGATGGAGCAGTTGGCCCAGGCCTGCGGTGATAATTATGAGGAATTGATCAAGAATTGGCTGGAAATCCATGCACATTATATACAAACCGTGAATTCTGTCCTGGAACAGTGGGCGGCGGGAGCATCCCCGGCCGGTGCCGCCGGGGATGCCGGTGCCATCTACGCCAGTGAAGCCGTGGTGGAGGTTGTTGAAGCCGGGACAGGAAGAGTCTTGAGGCGCAGGTTACCCATGGAATACTGGGAAACCGGCAACGGTATCAGGCTGGTGGGCGAGACGGTGGACGGGGTGGCCACGCACCTGGCTTTCCTGTCGGAAACCGGGGTCTTGCGCATGAAAGACATTTTAGGGCAAGGGCCGGATACCCCCCGTTGTGAATAAAGTGCGGCGGCTGTAGGGGAGCCTATTCCCTTGCAGCCTCTTTTTTTTGCCCG
Organism: Clostridia bacterium; assembly: GCA_012840125.1. Lineage (NCBI taxonomy): Bacteria > Bacillati > Bacillota > Clostridia > Clostridia bacterium. The sequence continues at coordinate 16,246 of DULZ01000026.1, forward strand.
GGGACCGGATGCTTGGCAGGAGGGTAAGCTCCGGCTGGACAGGACGACCCTGGCTGTGTATAATGAGACCATGGGTGATTCCTCATTCAGTAGACATCATACCCGGCCGGGGAATGGTTCTTCCCAGGCCGGGGGATGCGGCGCTTTTACCCCAGAATGTCAACAATTAGGATAAGCCGGAGTTGATTATTATGAAAAAACTGAAAATTGAGACACGCCGCGGCCTCCGCATGGCGGTGGGGAAAAGGTCTTTCGCCGGCTACAGCCTCAATACCTGCTCTTACTGGGTGGACGGGGTCATCGTGGATACGGGACCGCGCAGCTTAAGAGCGGGGTTTCGTGCTTTTCTTGCGGCACAGCCGGTGGAAAAGGTGGTGCTGACCCACAGTCATGAGGATCACTGCGGCAACGCGGTTTTATTCAATGAAAAAGGCATACCCGTCTACCTGCACCCCGGTACCGTGGACCGGGCGGCGCAGCCGGTCCGGGTGCCTTTTTACCGCTGGGTTTTTTGGCGGCCCAGGTCCCCGTTTAAGGCGGAACCCTTGCCGGGGGCCATCGAAACCGCCCGGGGAAAACTGATCCAGGTGATCCCGGCGCCGGGACATGCGCCGGATCATGTGGCCTATCTGTATCCTGAAGAAGGCGTTTTATTTACCGGCGATTTATTCGTCAGCACCACTACCAAATTAGGCATGCGTGAGGAAGATTATGCTGCCTGGATGAACACCCTGGCAAAGCTGCTGGAGTATGATTTTGACCTGATCTGCTGCGGTCATGCGGGGATGGTCCCCAACGGCAAGGAGATGCTGGCCAAGAAACTGCACAAGCTGCAGGAACTTAAGGAAAGCATCCTCCATCTGAAGGAAAAAGGGTGGAGTGACCGGGAGATCGAGAGAAAACTGTTTCCCCACACCAGGAAAGTGGAGCTCCTGTCCGGGGGAGAATGGGGTTCCATTCATATCGTCCGTGCCTTGATGAACACCGGCAAGTGAGACCCCGGATCCGCGCCGGGGCAGGGGATTTCTCCCTGCCCCTTTTTGCCATGGTTGTGCTATCATTTTATATAGGATTTGTCGAAACCCTTATTGTAATCAACATGGAAAGGAAGCGCAGGACATTGTTTGAACTGGTCATTACCAATGGACTGGTACTGGACGGAACAGGTAGGGAAGCACAACCGGTGGATGTGGCGGTGGACCGGGGCAAAATAGCAGCCCTGGGCGCCAACTTGGCGGCCCAAGCCGCCCGGGTGATCGATGCGGGAGGTCAGTTCGTCACCCCGGGTTTTATCGATATTCATAGCCACGGGGACTTGATGCCTTTTATGGGGCCTCCCGTTCGTTACGCCAAGATCCTGCAGGGGGTAACGACGGAAGTCACCGGCCAGTGCGGTTTGGGTGTGGCTCCTTATTTAAAAGATACCATGGCGGGCTGGCGGGAATACCTTACCCCCATCACCGGCAATCCCGGCGACGAGCTGTGGGACTGGCCGTCCTTCGGGGATTATCTGGAGGCACTGAGGAAAGCCTCTTTACCCGCCAATATGGCTCCCCTGGTTTCTCATGGGGCCATCAGAGCCCAAGTCCTGGGCTTGGGTGACGTCCAGCCCACCGGGAAAGACCTGGAGCGCATGGGCGCCATCCTGAAGGACAGCTTTGAGGCCGGGGCTTTTGGTATTTCCTTTGGCCTGGCTTATGTGCCGGGGGTTTTTGCCCCGGCGGAAGAGGTGCTGGCTTTGGCCAGAATCGCGGCTGCTTATGATAAAGTGATGATGGTCCACATCCGGAATCACGGGAGGCTGGTGGAGCAGTCCCTCCGGGAAGTGCTGGAGATCGCCCGCGAAACCGGGGTGAGGCTGCAGATCTCCCATCTGAAATCCTATGCCAACCGCCGGTACGGGGTGGAGGCCGACCGGCTGATTGCCCCGGTGGAGGAAGCCAAGCAGCAGGGGGTGGATGTGGCTTTCGATGAGCACCCCTATACGGCTGGGAGCACCACCCTGTCCCAAATCCTGCCTCCCTGGGCCAAGGAGGGAGGGGGCGCCCGCATCGTGGAGAGACTGGGGGACCCGGCGGTGGTGGCGGCCGTCAAGGAGGCCATTGAGCGGGTGGATCAGGACCACTGGGACAATTACGTGGGCATGATCGGCTGGGACAATGTGCTGGTGAGTTCGGTGTGCTGCCCGGAAAACAGGGAGTACCAGGGAAAAAGCATCGCGGAGATCGCCCGGCTGCGGGGCGAGACAGAGATGGAGGCGGCGATATATTTGCTCACCAGCGAAAAGGCTGAATGCGGGATGGTTATGCGGGACGTTTTCGCCGAAGCAGACAACCGGCTGCTGATCCGGCATCCCCTCTGCCAGATCGGTTCCGACGGATTGCCGACCGGGAACCCTCACCCGCGGCTCTACAGCGCTTTCCCGAAATACCTGGCCCACTACATCCGGGATCTAAAGCTTTTGGATTGGCCGGAAGGGATCAAGAAAATTACGAAGGACGCCGCCGACCGGGCCGGGATCAAAGACCGGGGTACCATTACGGTGGGGAAGAGGGCGGATCTGGTCATCTTTGATCCTGATCAAATCCGGGACCGGGAAGATTACCTGCGCCCGGAGCGAGTGCCGGCAGGGATTAGTTATGTGTTCGTCAATGGGAACATTGCTGTTGCCCATGGACAGGTGGCCTGCGATCACGGCGGGCAGGTTTTGGGTATGTAAGTGTGGCGTGTCACAATGAGGTGCGAGCATGAAACGATTTAAGGTGTGGCTGGTGCTCCTGCTGGTGGTGGCCCTGGTGCCCGGTTGTGGTTTGGCCACCGGCGCCGGGCCGGACCGGCCTATCCACCGGGTGGGAGTGCTGGTAGGGACTGATTTCCGGTTGGCTAAGGTGGAGGGTCTGCTGGACGGCCTGCCGGTTTACGGGTATGTGCCCGGGGAGAATGTGGAACTGGTCATCAAGAACGCGCAAGGGGACAATAGCCAATTGGGGCGCCTAGCCCAAGAATTGGCCGATGCCGGGGTCGAAGTGATCGCGACTGCCGGCCGGGTGGAGACGGAGGCGGCCAAGGAAGCGGTGCAGGCAGCGGGTATCCCCATCGTTTTCATGGGGCTGACGGGCCTTAGAGAAGAAGGGCTGGTGCAGGACCTGCTGCATCCCAAAGAAGGCCTCACCGGGGTGCATAATGATCATGCCGCTTTGTCGGGCAAAAGGTTAGAGTTGTTAGTCAAATTGCTGCCCGGGATCAAGAAAGTCCTGGTGCTCTATGATCCCCAGGTGGTACCCACCCGGGAGGCTTTGAGAGCCACCAGGGCAGCGGCGGAGAAAACAGGCACCGGGATTGTCGAGGCTCCGGTGACCACCCCGCAGGATATTGAAGCGGTGCTGGATCGGGTGGAAGGGGAAGTGCAGGGAATTCTTCTTTTGCCCAGCGTCTTCCTGGAAAGTACCGGAGCCCGGGCCCTGGCGCCCCTAGCCTTGAAACTGGGGCTGCCGGTGATGGGGGTGGAATACTCGGAAGAGGTGCAGGGGCTGTTTGCTATTTACGGGATTACTCCCTATGACCAGGGTTACCAGGCGGCCCGGATCCTGGCCAAGGTCTTATCGGGGCACCGGGCCGGGGATATTCCCGTGGAACCGCCGTCGGTGCTAAAACTGACGGTGAACCTGGAGGTGGCGGCCCAACTGGGCTTAAGCCCGGATCCGCTGCTGCTTGGCTTTGCGGACCTGATCTGCGGGGAAGGAGGCGATAGCCTTGACCCGTAAAGGGATCATGTCCTGGTGGCACAGCATCAGATTTCGCTTGCTGGCTTTCGGGGTGCTGATGTCGATTGTTCCCTTGACGGCCCTGGGGTATTTCAACGTACAGGCGGCCGGGCGGAATTTGGAGCACACTATCAGCCGCCAGATGGAGATCAACGTTCAGCGGTTGGCGGCAGACCTGGAGTCCTTAATCGGAGGCGAGCTGGCCACTGTCGCCACCCTGGCCAAAGTGGTGGAACCGGGACTGGTTTCCGGCAGCCGGGACCGGCAGGAGGGGATGCTCTATACCTTGTTGAAGGAGGCCCCGTCCCTTGAGGATATTTCCCTGGTGGATCACCGGGGAGTGGAAATAGCCCGTGCTTCCCGCCGGCAAGTAGTAGGCCGGGAATACCGGCATTTGGGCGGTATGGAGCCGGTGAAGCAGTTATTAGCCGGGAATGATGCCTGGAGCCGCACTTTCATCGACAGTTACGGCCAAGTGCGCCTGGAAAAGGCCGTTCCCATCCGGCAAAAGGAAACTGGAGTGATCCTGGGCGGTTTTGTGGCGGAAATAAGCCTGCGCGGGGTGATGCATGAGCTGACGAAAAGGCAGCCGGAACACCAGGGGCGGGTTTTTGTAGTGAACCACCGGGGACAACTGGTGGGACACGAGGATTTCAGCCAAGTCCTGGCGCAGAGAGATGTGCGGCCCAGCCTGGCGGTGAAGGAGTTTTTGGCGGGCAGCCAAAGCCCCGGGGAAAACCGGGCCCGCCGTTATCTGGGCTACGACGGGGTAGAAGTGCTGGGGGTGTGGGCTCCGGTGCCCAGCCTGGGCTGGGCGGTGGTGCAAGAAATGCCGGTGGCCCAGGCCTTCCAGCCGGTGCACCGGCTGGCGAGCCGGTTGGCGCTGGGCGGCCTGGCCCTGGTAGCAGTGGTGACTTCTTTAAGCATCTTCTTCGGGGTCCGCTTCAGTCGTTCCCTGGAAAAACTGGAAAAAGGGGTGGAGGAGATCAGGAAAGGCAATCTCCGTCATCCCATACCCGTGGAAGGGAAAGATGAATTAACCAGCCTGGCGGAGACCATCAACCGGATGCGGGAAGAACTGCTCCTGCGCCGGCAGCAGGAAGAGGCTCTGTGGCAAGCGGAGAAATTATCATCGTTGGGGCTGCTGGCCTCGGGGGTGGCCCATGAAGTGAATAATCCCCTGGGTATCATGCTGGCCCATGCCCAGGACCTGAAGGAGCGGCTGCCGGAGGAAGGGCAGGCCTTAATGGAAAGCGGTGAGCTGGAGGAGTATTTGGACACCATTATCCGCCAAACGAAGCGATGCAAGGAAATTACCGGCAGTTTGCTTAGTTTTGCCGGGTACCGGCAGGGAGGCCGGGTAGAGGTGGAACTGGGGGAGGCTTTGGCAGCCACGCTAAAACTGCTGGAATTCCGGCTGCGCAAGCAAGGGATCCAGCTGGGCCTGTCGCTCCCTGCCGGTCTTCCCCGGGTGATGGTGCAAAAAGGCGAGCTCCAGCAGGTTTTTCTCAATATCTTGACGAATGCGATGGATGCCATGCCCCATGGAGGAAGGCTGTCCATCGAAGGAACCGTGGCCGGGGGGGAACTGGTCCTGGCCGTGGCTGATGAAGGAGTAGGTATCAAAGAAGAGGACTTGCGGTCCGTTTTTGATCCTTTTTACACTACGAAAGCCCCCGGTCAGGGTACCGGGCTGGGGTTGCCCATTTCCTACAGCATCATGCAAAGGCTGGGGGGTAAGATCCGGGTGGAAAGCACTTTCGGGCGAGGCACCACGGTGTATCTTCATTTTCCGCTGCCTGAGGAGGGACAAGATGAAACCGGCTATCCTGGTAGTTGATGATGAAGCGGATTTCCGGGACTTAATGGTGAAAAGGTTAACCAGAAAGGGATACGGTGTCAGCGGTGCCGCCTGCGGCGAGGAGGCTTTGGCCCTGATCCGGGACCGGATGTTCGAGGTGGCCCTGGTGGACCTGAAAATGCCGGGCATGGACGGATTGGAGCTTTTGGGACATCTGCGGACCGTGTCCCAGGAGACGGAAGTAATCATTCTCACCGGTCACGGGACCACCGAGACGGCGGTGGAAGCCATGAAAATGGGCGCCTATGACTATTTGACGAAGCCCGTGGACCTGCAGGAATTGCAAGTGCTCATAGAAAAGGCGGTGGAAAAGGCCGCTTTAAGGAAAAAGAATTTTGGCTTGACGGCGGCGCTGGTCAGGGAGCACAGCGGCAGTTTTCACGGCATGCTCGGTAATTCCCCGGCCATGGTGCGGCTGCGCACCTTGATCAGCAAGGTGGCGGACAGTCCCAGTCCGGTCCTGGTAGAAGGAGAAAGCGGTACCGGCAAAGAAATGGTCTCCCGGGCCTTGCACTTTACCAGCCGCCGGGCTAAAGCGCCCTTTATCGTGGTGAACTGCGGTGCTCTGCCGGAGCAGCTGATGGAGAGCGAGTTGTTCGGTCATGCGAAAGGGGCTTTCACCGGGGCCCAGTCCACCAAGCCGGGGCTGGTGGAAATGGCCGACGGGGGCAGCCTCTTTTTGGATGAGATCGGGGAGATGCCCCTGGGGCTGCAGGCCAAGCTCCTGCGTTTCCTGGAAAGCGGGGAGTTTCGCCGGGTGGGTGATACCCGCCTGCGCTGGGTACAGACTCGCATCATCGCCGCCACCAACCGGAATTTGCAGCAGGAAGTGGAGGCAGGGAATTTCCGCGAGGATTTGTTCTACCGCCTGGCGGTGGTGAAAATTTATGTGCCTCCGCTCAGGGAGCGCAAGGAAGATGTACCCCTGCTGGCTAATTTCTTTTTAAAAAGAAAATACCCGGACAAGGAATTTGCCCCGGCGGCGCTGGAAGCGCTGCAAGCATACGATTATCCGGGCAATGTCCGGGAACTGGCCAATCTGGTGGAACGAGGGGCGCTGCTGTGCGAAGGGAATCTCATCCAGGTGGAAGACATGTTTGGCGCCGGTGTTCATCCAACGGCCGGCAACCGGCGACTCGAGACCCTGGAAGAATTGGAAAAACGCCATATCAAGCTGGTCCTGGATTATACCGGTTGGGATAAGAAGACGGCGGCGGAAATCCTGGGCATCAGCCTGCGCAGCCTGTACCGGAAAATAGAGGCTTATGGTCTGCATACCGGGTGACGGGGTGGGAAAAGTGATTGATATTTATGATATCTTAAACAGTACCAGCAATTCTATCATTGCCATTGACAAAGAGGGCATGATTATTTACTGTAATAAAAAGCTGGCGGATTTTATCGGGCTTCCCGAACACGGGGTATTAGGGAGGCATGTGCTGGAGTTTTTCCCGAAAACCGGTATCCTGGAGGTCCTGCAAGAAGGCGTGCCGCAGCTGGGGCGCCGGTTGAAACTGAAAGACGGCGTCTATATCACCAACCGGGATCCCATCAAGAAAAACGGTGAAATCCTGGGCGCCGTGGCCGTCTTTCATGATATTACTAACCTGCAGGTGCTGATTAACGAACTGCACAGCGAAAACGAGCGGGTGCGGGAACTGCAGGAAAGGCTGCACACGATTTTGGAGCTTTCCTCCGACGGGATTATTGCCGTCAACAAGAATAACATTGTCACCATGGCCAACCAGGCTTTTGCCAGGCTGTTGGACAAGAATGCCTCTGATTTAATCGGTCGGAATATTTATGATTGTTATCCTAATCCCAAGTTCCCGGAAGTGATGCAAACGGGGGTGCCGGAATACGGTTATGTCACCGAACTAAACGGTCACCATATTATTGCCAACCGGGTGCCCATCAAGAAAAACGGGGAAATTGTCGGGGCCCTGGGCGTGGTGGCTTTTAAAGATGTGGATGACCTCTACGCCCTGGCCCAGAAAGTGGACCGGCTCCGGGAGGAGCTGGCATATTACAAGGACGAACTGGAGCGGGTGCGGAAGGAGAGGTTCGGCCTGGACCGGATCATTGGGGAGGCCCCGGGTATGCGGATGCTGAAACAAATGGTGCGCCGGGTGGCCCAGACCTGCTCCACCGTGCTCATCCGCGGGGAAAGCGGTACCGGCAAGGAACTTTTTGCCCATGCCCTGCACCTGGAAAGCAAGCGCCGGGGGGAGCCTTTTATCAGAGTCAACTGCGCTGCCATTCCGGAGAACCTGCTGGAGTCGGAACTCTTCGGTTACGTGGAAGGGGCTTTTACCGGAGCCAAAAAAGGAGGGCAAATCGGCAAGTTCGAGTTGGCCCATAAAGGAACCATTTTCCTGGATGAGATCGGGGACATGTCTCCCCACATGCAAGCCAAGCTCCTGCGCGTGCTGCAGGACAAGACCATTGAAAGGTTGGGGGAGGGGATTCCCCGGCAGGTGGATGTGCGGGTGGTGGCGGCCACCAACCGTAATCTGGAGGAACTCATGGCCAATCACCATTTCCGGGAGGACTTGTATTACCGCTTAACCGTCGTGGTCTTAAATGTCCCCCCTCTGCGGGAGCGGAAGGAAGACATTCCCCTGCTGGCCGGGCATTTCATTAAGCAGTTCAACCGGCAGTTCGGGCTGAGGGTGGAGGGGCTGGCACCGGAAGTGCTGGATTTGTTCCGGCGCTATGATTGGCCCGGCAATGTCAGGGAACTGCAAAACGTGATTGAGCGGGCTTTTAACTTGATGGACGGCCCGGTCATTGAGCTCAAGCACCTGCCCCTTTACCTGGTGGAAAAAAGCAGCCGCGCCCGGGTAAACGCCGCCATTGCCAGGGGCCTGCCCTATGCCATGGCCCAGCTGGAAAAAGAAGCGATTACCGAGGCCTTGAAGCTGACGAAAGGCAACCGTAATAAAGCCCCCTCCCTGTTGAACATCTCCCGGGCCAGCCTGTTCAACAAAATCAAGCGATACGGGATTAAGGGCTAACCCCGGGAGAACCGTCTAAAATTTAGACCGGTCCAAATCTTAGACTCCAGTCCGGCGGTTTGTTTTGTACCCGGTCCGTTTATCCCTTTGCCGTTGATTGCGGTCTAAAATTTGGACCGGCCCGGTAAAAGCAATTTGGCTCGGAAATAAACTGAAAATTCCCCTAAATCCAGCAATACCAAAGATTCGTGTTAGTTAGTGTTTTAACAAAACTCCGCGGCACGATCTTTGCAGTCCATGGGTGGCGGATCTTATAAAGGGGGAGGAATTGCATGGGTGTAAAGAACAAGAAAATGTCAATCGAAGAAGCGGTGAGCCTGATAAAAGACGGTGATTCCGTCACTTTCAGCGGTTTCACCATTTGGCGCAGGCCGATGGCCTTAATTTACGAAATTGTCAGGCAACGCAAGAAGAACCTGCACCTCATTGAGGTGAACTCCGGTACCCACGGGGAGATCCTCATCGGTGCCGGCTGTGTGAAAGTGTGGGAGTCCTGCTGGATTGGCCATGAACTGTACGGCAAGCTGGGGGCCAACCTGGCCCGTAAGGTTAAAGCAGGCGAACTGGTAGTGGAAGATTACAGCCATTACCAGATGCTCCTCCGGTTCACGGCGGGAGCGATGGGAGTGCCCTACCTGCCTTGCCGGGCTTCCCTGGGAACGGATATTCTCAATCCCGATTATGACATGCTGTCCGTTCACGGGCTGCGGGACGGGAGCAATCCTGCCATTCCAAAGCAAAAATTCGCCTACGGGCAGGATCCATTCTACGGTGAAGGAACAATCATTCATGTGCCGGCGGCCCGGCCTAATGTCTGCATTGCCCATGTCCAGCAGGTGGGGGAAGAAGGTACGGTACGGGTCTACGGGCAGCGGTATTCCGATGCGGAAGCCATGAAAGCGGCTGACACACTCATTGTGGTGGCGGAGGAAATCGTGCCGGAACACGTGTTAAGGCAGGATCCCAGTGCCAACCTCATTCCTCACTACCTGGTGGATGCCATTGTGGAAGTGCCTTGGGGTGCCCATCCCACGGGCTGTTACGGGTATTATGAAGTGGACGGTGCTTTCATCCGGGAGTTTTACAGCCGCACCAAGACCCAGGCAGGCTTCGATGAATGGGCCGAAGAGTGGATTTTCGGTGTTAAGAACTTTGATGAATACCTGCAGAAATTAGGGTTCAAGCGGCTGGACGCCCTGCGGGCCAACTCGGCTACGAAATACAGCACGCGGGTCAGGAGGGGAGCGGTCTAATGGAGTGGCTCAATAATCACGAATATGCCCAACCGGGTGAATACAAAATCATCGAGTACCTGGCGGTAGCCGGCGCCCGGGAGATCCGGGACGGGGAAACGGTCTTTGCCGGTACCGGTTTGCCGATGCTGGCGGTGACTTTGGCCCAAAAGACCACTGCCCCTAGAGCGGCCATTATCTACGAAGCCGGCTCCATGGACGGGAGACCCATGGACTTGCCGGCGTCCGTGGGGGATGCCCGCTGTGAATACCAGGCTTCCGTGGTATCCGGTTTGTTTGATGTTTTCAACCAGCTTCAAAGGGGATCCATTGACCTGGCTTTCCTGGGAGGGGCGGAAATTGACAAATACGGTAATGTGAATACCACCGCGATAGGTGATTACCGGAACCCGGAGGTGCGGCTGACGGGGAGCGGCGGTAACCCGGACATCAATTCCCTGGCCAGGCGCACGGTGTTTATCATGTCCCAGGAAAAGAGAAGGTTTAAAGAGCAGGTGGATTACAGCACTTCCCCCGGCTGGCGGGTGAAAAAATGGCCCGGCGGGGAATGGGTCAGCCGGCAAGAGGCTTTCGGTCCGGTGTTCCGGGGCGGTCCCGTGGCGGTGATTACGGATATGGCCGTGTTCCGGTTTGATGAGGAGACCGGGGAAATGTACCTGCACTCCGTGCATGCGGGCTTTACCCCCAAGGATGTGCAGGATAACGTGGGCTTTGCCATCGATGTCTCCCGCTGTACCGGGGAAACAACACCCCCCACGTACCATGAATTATATTTACTGCGTCATGTCATCGATCCGGAGAAACTGTTTATCCGGTAGTCAGAATAAAGCGAAATCTTTTGCAAATTAGCCGGTGAGGAGGAGGCAAAATGGTGCAGTCGGTGATAGTGAGTGCGGCGCGCACACCTTTCGGTAAGCTGGGCGGTGCTTTGAGGCCGTTGAAAGCGACCCAGTTAGGCGGTATTGCCATTCAAGAAGCGGTGAAAAGGGCTCGCATTCCCGATTCCATTATTGATCACGTGATTATGGGGCAAGTGCTGCAGGGCGGGTGCGGCCAGATCCCGTCCAGGCAGGCGGCCAGGGCGGCCGGTATTGCCTGGGAGGTGCCTTCGGAAACCATTAACAAGGTTTGCGCCTCCGGTTTGCGGGCCGTGACCATGGCGGATCAAATGATCCGGGCGGGAGATGCCCAGGTGGTGGTGGCAGGTGGCATGGAAAGTATGAGCAATGCTCCCTATTTCGTGCCGGATGCCCGCTGGGGCCTCCGGATGTTTGACGCCAAGTTTGTGGACCTGATGGTGCATGACGGTTTGTGGTGTGCCTTCTATGACCGCCATATGGCTATCCACGGGGGAGAAGTGGCCAAGGAATACGGCATCAGCCGGGAAGAACAAGATGAATGGGCCCTGAGGAGTCACCAAAGAGCCGTTGCCGCCATGGACAGCGGCCGGTTGAAGGATGAGATCGTCCCGGTGACCATCATCAAGAAAAAAGGCGAGCCCGAAGTGGTGGAATTGGATGAAAGCCCGCGGCGGGATACCAGCCTGGAAGCCCTGCGGAGATTACCGCCTGTATTCGACCCGGAAAACACCGTGACCGCCGGGAATGCCCCGGGGGTCAATGACGGTGCCGGGGCCCTGGTGATCATGTCCGATGAGAAAGCCAGGGAACTGGGCATTAAACCCCTGGCCAGGATTGTGGGACACGCTTCCGTTTCCAAAGAAGCCAAATATATTGCCACCGTGCCCGGTTTGGCCATTAACAAGCTCCTGCAGAAGCAAGGCATGACCATCGATCAAGTGGATTTACTGGAGGTCAATGAAGCCTTTGCCGCGGTAGCCCTGGTCAGCGGCAAGATTGCCGGCTGGGATCCGGAAAAAGTGAACGTGAACGGGGGCGCCATCGCCTTTGGCCATCCCATTGGGGCCAGCGGGGCCCGGATCCTGATGACCCTTATCTATGAACTGAGGCGGCGGGGCGGCGGCACCGGCATAGCCGCCATCTGCAGCGGCGCCGCTCAAGGGGATGCGGTGATGGTGAGAGTGGACTAAATACCGGGAAGGAGGAGCTAAACCATGCCGTACCTGTTGACGGAAGAACAGAAAATGATGCGGGAGATGGTCCGGAAATTGGCCCAAAACGAAATCGCACCCCGGGCGGCGGAGATCGACCGCACCGGTGAATTCCCCTGGGAAAACATTAAGCAGATGGCGGAACTGGGCTTGATGGGGGTGCCCATTCCACAGGAATACGGGGGTGCCGGGTGTGATTTCTTGTCCTACATCCTTACCATTGAGGAGATTTCCAGGGCCTGTGCTTCCACGGGAGTCATCCTGGCCGTGCATACTTCCGTAGGCACCATGCCCATTCTCTATTTCGGCACCGAGGAACAAAAGAGAAAGTATATTCCCAAGTTGGCCGCCGGGGAATATATCGGTGCTTTTGCCCTCACAGAACCGAATGCCGGCTCGGATCCGTCCAATTTGGCTACCACCGCCAGGCTGGAAGGGGATCATTATATCGTGAACGGCAGCAAGATCTTCATTACCAACGGCGGGGTGGCGGACGTCTATGTAACCTTCGTGCGCACCGGCCGGGAAAAGGGGCATAAAGGGATTACTTGTCTTTTGGTGGAGAAGGATACGCCAGGTTTCTATATCGGCAAAAAAGAAGAGAAAATGGGTCTCCACGGTTCCCAGACCACGGAGTTGATTTTTGACAACGCCCGGGTACCGAAGGAGAACTTGCTGGGCAAGGAGGGTGAAGGCTTCAAGGTGGCTATGGCCCTGCTGGACGGGGGACGCATCGGCATTGGTGCACAGGGGCTGGGCATCGCCCAGGCGGCTTTTGACGCGGCCAAGGAGTATGCCAAGCAAAGGGTCCAGTTCGGCCAGCCCATTGCCGAATTCCAGGCGATTCAATTCATGCTGGCGGATATGGCGACGAAGATTGATTGCGCCCGCTTGTTAGTTTACCGGGCGGCCCGGTTGAAGGACATGGGGCTGCCTCACAGCAAAGAAGCTTCTATGGCCAAGATGTATGCCACCGACACGGCCATGGAAGTCACCACCAACGCCGTGCAGATCCTGGGCGGCTACGGTTACTGCAAGGAATACCCGGTGGAGCGCTACATGCGGGATGCGAAGATTACCCAGATTTATGAAGGCACCAATCAAATCCAGCGTCGCGTCATCGCCAAGCATCTACTTAAAGAATAATGAAGGAGAGGAGAAAGGGGCATGGATATCAAGAAAGCCATGGTAGTCGGTGCAGGTCAAATGGGTTCGGGCATTGCCCAAGTGGCGGCCCAAGCCGGGCTGGAGGTGCTGCTGAACGACCTGAAAGATGAGTTTGTCAGCCGGGGCTTGGGTGTTATCGAAAAGAATTTGGCCCGGAGTGTGGCTAAAGGGAGGATGACGGAGGAAGAGAAGGCCAAAATCTTAAGCCGGATTAAACCCTCCACCAGCCTCCAGGATGCCGTCGATGCCGATATCGTCATCGAGGCGGCGGTGGAAAACATGGCTGTGAAAACCCAGATCTTCAAAGACCTAGATCAAATCACCTACCCCCATACCATTTTGGCCACCAACACATCATCCCTGCCCATTACGGAAATTGCCGCCGTGACCCGCCGGCCGGACAAGGTCATCGGGATGCACTTCATGAATCCGGTGCCGGTGATGAAGCTGGTGGAAATCATCCGCGGGTTGGCCACCGGTGACGACACCTTTCAGGTGGTCAAGGAGCTCAGCGAGCGCATGGGCAAAGTACCGGTAGAAGTCAATGATGCGCCGGGCTTTGTCAGCAACCGGGTGCTCATGCCCATGATCAACGAAGCCATTTACTGCGTGTATGAAGGGGTTGCCACACCGGAAGCCGTGGACGAGGTGATGAAACTGGGGATGAACCATCCCATGGGCCCCCTGGCTTTGGCTGACTTGATCGGGCTGGATACCTGCCTGTCGATTATGGAAGTACTGTATGACGGTTTCAAGGACAGCAAGTACCGTCCCTGCCCCCTGCTGCGAAAATACGTGGCTGCCGGTTGGCTGGGCCGGAAAACCGGTCGCGGTTTCTACGTCTATGAATAGCCGGGTGTTACGGGAGGAGGATGACCGTGAGCTGGAACAATGTTACGCTGGAGCGCCAGGGCCCGATTGCCCTTTTGACCATTAACCGGCCGCAGGTGCTCAACGCTTTAAATGAGGAAACATTGCGGGAATTGGAAGCGGCGTTGGATGAAATAGCGGCGGACCGGGAAATCCGGGTGGTCATCATCACCGGTGCCGGGGAGAAAGCCTTTGTTGCCGGAGCCGATATCGCCTTTATGCAAAATCTTACCCCGCTGGAGGCCAAAAGGTTCGCCAGGCTGGGGCAAACGGTGTTCAGCAAGATTGAAAACTTGCCCCAACCGGTGATTGCCGCCATCAACGGTTACGCCTTAGGCGGCGGCTGCGAGCTGGCCATGGCCTGCGACATCCGGGTGGCCAGCACCCGGGCTAAGCTGGGCCAGCCGGAAGTGAACCTGGGTCTCATCCCGGGCTTCGGCGGGACCCAGCGGTTGACCCGGTTGGTGAACCCGGGCATCGCCAAGGAAATCCTGTTTACCGCCGACACTTACGATGCGGAGGCGGCCAAGCAGATGGGGTTGGTGAACCATGTGGTGCCGCCGGAAGAGTTGATGCAGTTTTGTAAAGACATGGCGGCCCGCATCGCTGCCAAGGGGCCGGTGGCGGTGCAGCTGTGCAAGGAAGCGGTTAACGACGGTTTGGAGATGGATTTAGAAAAAGCCTTGATTCACGAAGCGGATCTGTTTGGCTTGGTCTTTGCCACCCGGGACCGGGCGGAAGGAATCGCCGCCTTCCTGGCCAAGCGGAAACCGGAATTTAACGGCCAATAATCCATGCCGGGCCGGTTGAGCGATTGCGCCCCGGCGGCGGGCTGCAGCAAGCGTCCATCCCCCCTTGGACCCGCTGCCGGGGCCGCCCCGGCCCGGCATAAAGGATTATAACTAAACCTGATGAGGTAGGAGGAATGACCTTGATTTTTAAGCTGAGTGAAGAACAGGAAATGATCCGGAAAACGGTGCGGGATTTCGCGGAAAATGAAGTGGCACCGAAGGCAGCCGCCATGGATGCGGCGGAGGAATACGATTATTCCCTCTGGGATAAGATGGCGGAACTGGGTTTTTGCGGCATACCCTTCCCCGAGGAGTACGGCGGTGCCGGGATGGACAACATGTGCTATGCCATTGCCATCGAAGAGTTGTCCCGGGTCTGTGCCTCCACGGGGGTGCTGGTGTCCGCTCATACCTCCCTCTGTTCCTGGCCGATCTATGCTTTCGGTACGGAAGAACAGAAGCAAAAATATCTCGTGCCCCTGGCCGGCGGCAAGAAAATCGGTGCTTTTGGGTTGACGGAGCCGGGAGCCGGTTCCGATGCCGGGTCCATCAGTACTTCCGCCCGGTTGGACGGGGATGAATACGTATTGAATGGCACGAAGATTTTCATCACCAACGGGAAAGTGGCTGACATTTACGTGGTTATCGCTTCCACAGATAGAAGCAAGGGACACCGCGGCACGGCTGCTTTTATCGTGGAGAAAGGCACTCCCGGTTTTACTTTTGGGAAGAAAGAAGAGAAAATGGGCATCCGGGCTTCTGCCACCTACGAGTTAATCTTTGAAAACTGCCGCATTCCCAAGGAGAATATGCTGGGGCAGGACGGGCAGGGATTCAAGATTGCCCTGCAGACACTGGACGGGGGCAGGATCGGTATTGCCGCCCAGGCGCTGGGCATTGCCCAGGGTGCTTATGAGCAGGCCCTCAATTACAGCAAAGTAAGAGAACAGTTCGGCAAGCCCATCGGCTCTTTCCAGGGGATGAGCTGGATGCTGGCGGACATGGCTACGCGGATTGAAGCCGCCAGGATGATGGTCTACCGGGCCGCTTACTTAAAGGATGCCGGTGAACCATACAGCAAGGAAGCGGCCATGGCCAAGCTGTATGCTTCCGAATGCGCCATGTGGGTAACCACCAAGGCGGTGCAAGTATTCGGCGGCTATGGCTATACCCGGGAGTACCCGGTGGAGCGTATGATGCGGGATGCAAAGATTACCGAGATTTACGAGGGAACCAGCGAAGTCCAGCGGATCGTAATCGCTGCCAATATCTTAAAATAGGTCTTCCGCCAACAGCCGGGACACTCCTTTTTCGCGGGAAAAAGGAGTGTCCTTGTGCCGGAAACCTGTCGACAATTTGAGAATTGTGTTTCGAAGAAAGCAAATAGAACTTATTGAGAGAAAAAGGAATTTCGCAATGATTATAGAAATTATATAGAAACAATTTGGCAATGATGTTGTGAAACACCAAGGGGGGTGATATCTGCCAAAGAGTGTGGGAGAAAGCTTATTGACGCTGCAGTGAGGAGGGTGGCAAGCTCTGCTGGTAGAGCGCGGCTATCAAGCAGGGCGTCCCGCAACCACCGGGTGTGCCAAGGCACAAAGATTTTACTTTGTGAGCAATGACACAGAATGTTAAAGGAGTGTGGAGAACAGAATGAGAAAGCATTGGTGGCTGGTCGCTGTATTATTAGTATTCTTAATGGCTCTACCGGTCTTCGCTAATCAAGCCATTAAGATCTACATCAATGGGCAAGAAGTGCAGACCGATGTGGCCCCGCAAGTTATTAACGGTCGTACCTTAGTGCCGTTGAGAGCCATTGCTGAATATCTTGGCAGCCAAGTCGATTACGATACCAAGACCAATACCGTTAACATTTCCGGCAAGTCCGGTTTAGATGTGGTTGAGGCCATCAGCGCGGAATGGGCTACCGCCGGACACGCTAGTGGCGGCCACCCGTTGTCCTATGCCGGTATCCGGTCCGGTTGTACACCTTGTCATTCCGGCAACATGCTGCAAAGAGCTTTAACTGACAATCCTTTCAACCCGGCTTTCGAATCCGTTGAGGGCGGGAAGTACGCTTTTGATCCCCACGACGCCGAAATGCCGACTCCTATTGATTGTGCGACTTGCCATAGCGGCACCGGCGCCCAAATTATGGAAACAGGCGTAGTTCCCGGCAAATTCAATGTATTCGAGCCCGGCACCGATTGGGAAGTTGGCAATGCCAACGCTCTCTGCTTCACCTGCCATAACGGCAGAAGAAATGTGAAGGCCATCTACGAATCCTGGGTCACCGAAGGTGCCACCAGGCAAAGAAGCTACCCGCACCATGCTGTTGGCGCTCTGGTAACCGGTAAAGGCGGCATGGAATACCCGGATGCTACTTATAGGCATACTGTCGCCCATGAGAACCTGGGCTGCGTTGGTTGCCATATGCCTAATACCAACGGCTATGTCTCCCACAAGTTCTCTGAAGTCGATATCGCCACCTGCCAGAAATGCCATGGTGCCGGCATGACCGACCTGCACATGGGCGGCGGCCTGCAGAAAGACCTGGAAGGCAAGCTGGCCGAGCTTGAACAGCTGTTGCTGTCCAAGGTGCCCGGTGCGGTCAGAATCGGTACCGGTAACTCCGACTTCCCGTTTGTGGATAAGGATAACCAGCTCATCGACATCAACACCCTGCCTGTTGAAGTATTGGTCGGTGCTTACAACTACGTCATCGTCAAGCAGGAACTCGATGAGTTCGGTAAAGGCGTCCACAACCCGAGTTATGCCAGGTCCTTGCTGGACGAGTCCATCCAGAGACTGAAGTAACACCGGTTCATTAATTAGCTAAGCCGCGCACAACCCCGTCCCAACCTTGAAACGGCTGGGACGGGGTTTTTATTATGTCCGGTCGGGAAACATTCCCGTATCTGCGTATGCTGATGAACCCCACCGGGGAGATCCCAGATAATTTCCCAACCCTTGGTTTTGCATGATTGAATTATCGCCGGAGGTAACATATAATGCTAATGAGAGATATTGTTCCTAGAAAGTTTACCCATTGGGTAAACAATGGAGATAAAAACCGGCCGGAGACTATCTGCACGGAACCGTTTATTGCCGCCGTTGTGCCGGGGCTGTGGTGCAAAAACGGATAGGGGTAAGAGATCTGTTGGGCAAAACCGTTGAACAAGTATTCGGTGTCAAAACCGGCAGTACTTTTGTAGGCAACTTTTTGAAACATAAAAGCCCCTTCGCCGGTGAATATATGATCGGCAGTCAACTCTTCCATATTGTGGTGGGGGAGATTTCCGGAGAAGATGAAATCCTTTATAAGATTTTTTATTTTCCGGTTAAAACCCGTGATGATACTGCTAATCATCATATTTTACAAGACATGGTTTGTGAACTTGCCGGGAAAAAAGGTTACGCCAGTGTTGATTGGATCCGGTACATTTCCGATGACCACTGCAAGCAGCTTGTTTCCTGCCTGATTAGCCACGAGCACAGTACTAATCCCGCGGAATACTGCCCATACCAGCACAGTTGTGCATTTCATCCCGTCTATAGTTCCATGCAGTTAGACCGGAGAGCCTTTGACCGGGTAACTGTGGATCTTGCCGGTGAGGTTTATCTAAGAGCCCTTGAAAACCGGCCATTGCCTTTGCCATTAGCCAAGAAAAAAATCGCCTGCCGGGCTCTGGATCTGAGCCTGGGAGGCATGAAGCTTCGCCTGAAAGGAATTCATTTACCCGTAAACAGTGAAGTGAAGATAGTATTTGAAGAGTTTGACGCGGAAGGTACCATTGTTTGGAGCGAAAGGATGGGAGAGGACAGCCTGGCCGGCGTCAAGTTTGTTAAGCTGGATGAATTGCAGCAGCGCCGTATCATCATGGCCATCAACAAGAGAAGACTTTGAAGTTGTTGGCGGCTGAAACCATGGAGGACATTGACGTTTCTTACCGGTGGACCCGGTGGTGTTTGCCAAAAAGAAGAGCTAAGCCGTGACAGGCTTAGCTCACTTTTGGTGCGGCGGCCTTGATGGCATCCGACACCCGGTTGAACTTCTGGAAGTTGTCTACAAAGAGCTGGGCCAGCTTTTCCGCCTGCCGGTCATAGGCGGCCGGATCAGGCCAGGTGGCCCTGGGATCCAGCACTTCCGCCGGGACGCCGGGACAGGCCCTGGGGACGGCCAGGCCAAAGACCGGGTGGACGGTAAACTCCTGCCGCTCCAGTTCCCCGTTTAGAGCGGCAGTGATCATGGCCCTGGTGTAGGGGAGGTCCATGCGCTTGCCGGTGCCGTAGGGGCCGCCGGTCCAGCCGGTATTCACCAGGTACACCCTGACCTGGTGCTCGTCAATTTTCTTACCCAGCATTTCGGCATAGACCGCAGGATTCAGGGGCAGGAAAGGGGCGCCGAAACAGGCGGAGAAGGTGGCTTGCGGTTCGGTGATGCCTCTCTCCGTGCCGGCCAGCTTGCTGGTGTACCCGGATAAAAAGTGATACATGGCCTGCTCTTTGGACAGCCTGGCAATGGGGGGCAGGACGCCGAAAGCATCCGCCGTCAGGAAAACAATAACCTTGGGATGGGCTGCCACCCCCGGAATCAGGGCATTGGGAATATGGTCCACCGGATAAGCGGCCCGGGTATTCTCCGTTAAGCGGTCATCGTCATAATCGGCCAGGCGGGCCGACTCCTGCAGGATCACGTTTTCCACCACGGCGCCGAATTTGATGGCCTGGTAAATCTGGGGCTCCTTTTCCGCGGAAAGGTTAATGCATTTAGCGTAACAGCCCCCCTCGATATTGAAGATACCGGCCTCGGACCAGCCGTGCTCGTCGTCGCCGATAAGAAACCTGTTGGGATCGGCGGACAGGGTGGTCTTGCCGGTGCCGGACAAACCGAAGAACAGAGCCACCTGGCCATCCTTGCTTTGATTGGCGGAACAATGCATGGAAAGCACGTTCTTCTGGGGCAAGAGATAGTTCATCACACTGAAGATGGATTTTTTTATTTCGCCGGCATACTTGGTGCCGCCAATCAAGACAAGCCTATCCGTGAAGCTGATGATGATGAAAGCCTCCGAGTTGGTACCGTGCACCGCCGGGTTCGCTTCAAAACCGGGGGCGCTGATCACCGTGAATTCCGGCCGGTGATGGGCCAGCTCCCCCGCGGCCGGGCGTAGGAATAGTTGGTGGGCAAACAGGTTGTGCCAAGCGTATTCATTGATCACCCGGATAGGCATGCGGTAGGTTTTGTCCGCCCCGGCGAACCCGTCAAAGACGAAAAGTTCTTTATTTTTCAAATAAGCTAAAACATCAGCATAGAGGCGGTGGAACTTGTCCGGTGCGATAGGGCGGTTCACCGGACCCCAGTCGATCTGGTCCCGGACGGCAGGGTCATTCACGATGAAGCGGTCATTAGGAGAGCGGCCGGTATACTTGCCGGTTTCCACCGCCAGGGCACCGGTGGAGGTAAGCCGTCCTTCTTGCCTGGCCAGCGCCGCTTCAACGAGCTGGGGTACGGACAAGTTGAAGTGGACTTTTTTTGCCTGCAATGGAAAAGGATTCAATTTCATCGTCCCCCTCAGTAAATTTTTTACTTCCTCTCGGTTCCTATGCAGGAGGAATTTGGATGGCTTCCATATAACAATATTACCTTAATTACAATCATTTTGCATCGATCTTTTTCGTACAAGCCGGGACTTGGGCCCAGGCAAAAATAGGACTTAAAGGGTACATCACCTTATGCAATAATAAATGTATATCAATCTGCCCTGAGTCTTGTTGCCTGCACTCAAGATGCCGTTCAGGAGGCAATCATGTATTTAGGAAGCGTCAGGTTTTACAAGCACGTCATCTATTTGTCCATGGCCCTGATCCTGGTGGGATTAATCCTGGGGATCTATGCGCTGGGTAAAGAACTCCTGGGCAGGTTTACCCTGCCATCCGCCGGAGCTGCTGAAACGGTGGCGGCAGCGGTGGAGGAAGTCATCCCCCCTCCCCCGGAGGCGGAGGAAGAGGCGGTTCAGCCCGCTGCCTTTGACCAGCTTCCCTATCAAACTGCTTTTCCGGAGCTTTACGCCCTGCCGCCGGCAGCTCAGCGCCAGGCCCAAAACGTGGCCTACCTGACTTTTGATGACGGGCCTTCTGCCAGGACGCTGGAGATCTTAGATATCCTCAAGGAACACGAGATTAAAGCCACCTTTTTTGTGGTGACGGAAAACTGTGATGCGGAAATCTTAAAACGGATCGTGGCCGAGGGGCATGCCATCGGCATCCATACCCACAGCCACAAGTACACGGAGATCTATCGCTCGGTAGAGGATTACCTGGCTGACTTTCAAAAAGCGTATGATATAATTTACCAGGCGACTTCGGTGAAACCGGATATTTTCCGTTTTCCCGGGGGCAGCATCAACTCTTACAACCGGGGCATCTACCAGGAACTGATCTCGGAAATGTTGAGACGGGGCTTTGTGTATTATGATTGGAACATCTCCACGTTGGATACGGTGCCCCGGATCAGCGCGGAAAAAATCATCCAACATGTGGCTTCGTCCATCCAGGGGCAGAGCAATTTGTTTATCCTGGCCCATGACAGCGGGGATAAGAGGAATACGGTGGAGGCTTTGCCGGAAATCATTGACCTCGTCAAGGCCAGGGGATATGTCTTTGATAAGATTGAAAATTCAGTTAAGCCTGTGGTTTTTGCTTATCCCGAATAATCATCCTCTGACAGCGGGGCATGACGGTCTAAACTTGTCAAGTAAAGGAGGATATTAGTCATAAAATAGCGAATTGTTGGGAGATGGAAAATTGTACCCCAATCCGCAGTTAGGAGGGTCAGCATTCATGGTCAGCAATTTCAAACAAGCTTGGCGAGAAGTGTTTTCTTTCAGCAAGGCTTCCGGCAGCGGTGCCCAAAACGAGACCGGCCATGGCCTTCCGCAGAATAACCTCGTGGATACCGCAGGCGGGAAAGAGACGGCCGCGCCGAAAGGGCCTGACCAAAAAGAGGACAAGCCTTATTACAAGAACGCTCCCAAGCCCAGATTTGATGAAAGCAGTACTACCTACATTACCAGGTCCACCATCATTAAGGGTACAATTCAAACGGATGGGGATTTGAAAATTGCGGGCCGGATCGAAGGCAATGTGGAAGGGCGCAACATCGCCTTGATCGGGGGAAGGATCATCGGCGATGTCAATTGCACCAACATGGAAGTGGACGATGCCCGGATTGAAGGAAATATTACTGCTTTGGAAGCAGTGCACATAGGCAAGGAAAACGTGATCCTGGGCAATGTGGCCGCCAACCGGGGTAGGGTGGCCGGGAAAATAAAGGGACATGTCACCGTCCAGCAAGATCTGGAGGTCGAAGCGGAAGCCGTCATCCTGGGCGATATTACGGCGGATTTGATCAGCGTCCAGAAGGGTGCTGCCTTGCAGGGTAATGTAATTGTGGGACGGGAACAGGTTAATTCCGTCGCGCAAAAAATCCAAGAGGCAAACGATACCCTGGATTCCTAACTGGGGAAAGAAAACTGCTTGAAGTCCTGAGACTTGAAAGCAGTTTTTTTATTTGCGCCGGTGGGTTTTGTGGATCCACTTAAGCTCCGGTTCACAACCACGGCCCCGTGGGCGATTGGGGAAGAAACCGTGAATTTTGCCATTTTGGCAAGACTTCTTTGACAAAATGGCAAGAATCACGGGGGTCACCAAGCCGTGGTACCGGCCGGGGCAGCTGCTGCCCGGGGCGTAAACCGGTACGGGGCAGGCTTTAGGCCGGGTGAAGGCCGGCCTTTTTTATTTGGCACGCTCCTTGCTCATTCATTACCGGTGCAAAACATCGACGCAGGGAGGTAGAAGGACATGAAACCATTCGGTACTCCGGCCAAGGCGGAGACGCCGACCGGGGATGGGCCTAAGTGGGCCATGGTGATTGACTTGGCTAAATGTATCGGCTGTTCTACCTGTACGGTAGCCTGCAAAGCCGAAAATCGCACACCGCCGGGGGTTAGTTACAATGTGGTCTTGACCCGGGAAAGGGGGCGTTTTCCCCAGGTCACGGTGGAGCATATACCCAGGCCCTGCATGCAGTGCGAGCGTCCGGCCTGTGCCCAGGTCTGCCCGGTGAAAGCCACCTATAAGATGGCCAACGGTATCACGGCGATCGATTATGAACGCTGTATCGGCTGCCGGTACTGCATTACCGCCTGCCCTTACGGCGCCAGGTCTTTTGACTTCGGCCACAGTTACGAGCAGGAGATGATTTCCTTCGACGCAGTCCAAGCACCGGAATACGGGGTTGACCGGGGCCCGCGAGAGGGGTCCAAATCTCCCAAGGGCACGGTCCGGAAGTGTACTTTCTGTTTCCACCGGCTGTCCCGGGGGGAGGAGCCGGCTTGTGTGGAAACGTGCCTCGGCGATGCCAGGTACTTTGGGGATCTCAGTGACCCAAACAGCATCGTATCTAAACTGGCGGCCGGTCCTAGAGCCTTTTATTTAAAAGAATCCATGGGCACTTTGCCCAGGGTCATCTATTTAAAGTGAGGTGGTGCACATGACAACTGAGGTCAAAGCAATGCCGGAGCAAGCTGCGGTACCGCGCAAATCCACGGGACTCATGTTATGGTATGTTTGCCTGCTGGCGACCGTGGCGGTGGGATTTGCCGCCATTGTGACGCGAGCCGCCCAGGGCTTGGGTGTGACCCATTTAACCAGCGATGTTCCCTGGGGAGCATGGGTAGCATTCTATATTTACTTCGTAGGCTTGAGCGCAGGAGCGTTTCTCCTCTCCTCGCTGATCCATGTCTTTGATATGCATCATCTTGAAAAAGTAGGAAAAGACGCGACCCTGGTGGCCATTATCGCCATGATCCTGGCCCTGGCCTTTATCTTGATCGATATCGGGCGGATGGACCGGTTCTGGCATGCCCTGGTCTACGGCAATATCACCAGTGTCCTGGCTTATGAAGTGCGCTTTTATGTGGTCTATATCATCCTGTTGGCTGCCGAGTTGTGGCTGGCCATGCGCCGGGATCTGGTGCTTACCGCTCAGGGTACGGGCCCAAGGGCTGCCCTGGCCCGCATCCTGAAACTGGGCAGCCGTGATACTTCGGAAAAGGCCCGGCAAAGAGACCTGCGCTGGTTGAAAATACTGGGTGCCATCGGCATTCCCATCGCCATCTTTGGTGTGCACGGGGGAACCGGTTTGCTGTTTGCCGTGGTGAAGGCCCGGCATTACTGGAATACGGCCATTTTCCCCGTGGTGTTTGTGGTATCGGCCCTGGTATCCGGTACCGCCCTGGTCACCGCCATTTACATCATCAAGACCAGACTGGCGGGCAAGCAAGTGGATGGGAACCTGCTGCAGTCCTTGAGCGGTCTCATGATGCTGTTCCTCTTGGTTGACATTGGCCTGCAGATCTTCGAGTTCATCGTCAGTTTTTACGGTCTCCAGCCGGAGGCGCTTCATTCCCTCCATTACATGCTGGCGGGGCCCCATGCCGGGGTATTCTGGCTGGTACAGGTGGGTGTGGGGATGATCATCCCGATTGCCTTGTATAGCATGAAAGGGGCTCGCCGGTCGCCGGTAGCTATGTTGGTGGCGGCGCTGGCCATCCTCATTGGTATTTTGGGCGTGCGTTTCAATATCGTATTGCCGGCCCTGATACCGCCGGTACTACCTGGGTTGCCGGAAGGACAGTACTATCCTACCGGGTCGGAATGGATGGCTTCCGGCGGCATTATCGCCATGGGCATGCTTCTATATACTTTGGCGGTTCGCTTATTACCCATTGATGAGTCTTAAGGAGGAAGGCGATGATGAAGACCAAGAAGACCTGTTGGCAGTTGACTAGACGCAATTTTATTAAAGGAAGTATTCTCATCGGTGGTGCCGCTGCGTTGACACCCGTCATGGCGAAAGAGCGGGGGGATCACCGCCCGGCGCCCTGGTACGACAGCCCCCACGGGGTTGGTCAAGATTTTGAGGATTATGATGCCACTAATGTGATCTACAGCCTTTGCGAGCAGTGCAATACCCACTGTACCATCAAGGTGGTGTTCAAGGAACAGGAGGGGGTAGCCGCCGGTCCCAGTGTGGTGCGCAAGATTGCCGGTAACCCGTACAGCCCCCTCAATACCCAGCCCTTTGGGCAGATTCCTTATGAGACTTCCCCGGTGGAGGCTGTCAAAGGAAAAGGGGACCCGGCGGTGGACGGGCGGTCTTTCCGGGGTGGAAGAACTTGTCTCAAAGGACAGGCGGGGATCCAGACGGCTTACGATGCCTTGCGGGTAACCCAGCCCCTCAAGCGGGTGGGACCCAGGGGCAGCGGTGAATTCCAGACCATTTCCTGGGAGCAGGCCATCAGGGAAATACTGGAGGGAAGCGATTTAGGGACTCCCGGCATCAAGGAGTGCAACAAGTTTGTGCCCCAGGGACAGGTCATGGCAGACTGGGAACTGGTCAAAGCCGGTGAGATGTCTCAAGCAGATTTTGACCGGAAGTACGCCGGCGTGCTGATCGATACCAAGCATCCGGACTTGGGGCCTAAAGTCAATCAAATCGTCAGCCTGGTGGGGGACCGGAGGGATTTCATCCAGGAACGCTTTTGGTTCAAGTCATTAGGCAGTATCAATACCATCCATCACGGGGGCATCTGCGGTATGCCCGGGGTGATGGGCAATGTGCAGTCTTTTACCGGTCCCCAGAAAAAGCGGATGTACAGTGACATTGATCATGCGGAGTACCTGATCATCTGGGGCACGGATCCTTTCGTGGCCAATAAAGGGCCCAGTTGGCTGGCGCCTAAACTAATGAAGGCTCTGGAGCGGGGCATGAAGCTGGTCGTGGTGGATCCCCGCATGAGCGCCGCGGCGGAAAAGGCCCACCGGTGGCTTCCCATCATTCCCGGGACCGACGCTGCCCTGGCCCTGGGCATGGCCCGGTGGATCATTGAGCACAAGCGGTACGACGAGCGGTACTTGCTGAATCCGAACAAAGAGGCAGCTAAGGCCGACGGGGAACCCACCTGGTCCGATGCCACTCACCTGGTCAACTTGAGCGACCCGAAGAGACCGAAATTGAAGGCCGCGGACCTGGGCATCGGGGGTAATGAGTATGTGGTGCTGCAAAACGGTGTGCCGGTGCCGGCGGACCAAGCCGCCGAGGGTACTCTGGAAGTGGATACCACCATTAACGGCATCCGGGTGAAATCCGCCTTTACCCTGTTTAAAGAGAGATGTTTTGAAAGGACTTTAGCGGAATATGCCCAGATATGCGGTATTCCCGCCCAGGACATTGCTGCCGTGGCGGAGGAATTTACCTCTTACGGGAAGAAGGCGTCCATCACCTCTTACCGGGGACCGGCCATGCATACGAATGGTTTTTATGCTATCCGGGCCATCGCCTGCCTCAATCACCTGTTGGGCAACTATGACTGGAAAGGCGGGGCCATCTCCAGCGGGGCCCAATACAGCCCGTTAAGCGGTCTCTATGATCTCTTAGGTGTACCGGGCGAGCGGACCGCCTGGGGAGTCACCATGTTTCGCCGGGGTCCTTATGAAAAGAGCAGTCTTTTTGCCAGGGACGGCTACCCGGCCAAACGGCCCTGGTTCCCCATCGGCAATCACGCTATTTTTGAGGTGCTTCCCAGTATCGGGGAAGGGTATCCCTATCCCATCAAAGCTTTATTCATTCACCGGATTGCGCCGACTCTTTCCGCAGGGGACGGGGAGAGAACGCTGGAAATCCTGAAGGACACGGAAAAAGTACCCTTGCTGGTAGTGTCGGACCTGGTGGTCAGTGAAGCGGCATCTGTGGCAGACTACATTTTGCCTGATTTGAGCTACCTGGAAAGATGGGGTTTTGAAACCATCTACCCGAACCAGCCGTTAAAACTAAGCCATTTCCAGCAGCCGGCTACCCGGGTTTTCGACGGGCCCAGGGCTTTTGAGGATGTGCTCATCGAAATAGGCAAGGCCCTTAACTTGCCCGGGGTGGGGGATAATGCTTTCCCCGACGGCAGTCACCTGCACTGCGCCGAAGACTTTTACCTCAAGCTGGTGGCGAACATTGCTTTCGACGGAGAACCGGTTCCCGATGCCGGCCCCGAAGAGCAGGCATTGTTCATCACCACCAGGCAAAAGGCCCTGGGTCCCTATTTCGATGAACAAAAGTGGCGGCAGGCCGTGCGGCCCCAGGAATGGCCGAAGGTGGTCTATGTCCTGAACCGGGGCGGGCGCTTTGAAGCCCCCGGCCGGGAGTATGTGGGCGAGCACATCAAATATCAATACGGCAACCAGGCGGATTTCTATTCCGAGCGGGTGGCCCAGCACCGCCATTCATATACCGGGGAGTATTTTGACGGGCTGCCCCGTTACGAACCCCAGCGCTTCTTCAACGGCGAGGAAATCCGGGATGATGCTTATCCCCTGTACATGATCAACTGGAAAGCCCATTATATCGGCACCCACCGGAACATCAGCGATGCCTGGTTAAGGGAAATTGAAAGGGAAAACTTCTTGTGGATTAATCCCGTCGATGCCGTGGCCAGGGGCATTAAAGACGGTGATCCGGTTTTGATCAAGTCGGCCAATGCCCAGGTCCAAGGCGTCGCCAAAGTCACCGAGCGGATCCGGCCGGGGGTGGTAGGCAGCAACTACAATTACGGGCATTATGCCTACGGTACCGTGCCGGTGAAGATCGACGGCAAACCGACCGCGACGGACCCGGTTTACGGTCATGTACCCTGGGCCCAGAAGCCCCACAGCGGTTATGCCGGGCCGCGCCGGGCCGGCTTTTCGGCCAACCTCCTCCTGCGGCATGATGAAGCTCTCCACGGGGGAACCATCTTCGATCCGGTGGGAGCAGGACCCGGGCAGTTGAGCGGCAAAGTGGAGGTATTAAAACTATAACCGGGAACAGCGGGCGAACTGTGTGATAAACGGTTCGCTCGCTTATTTCATGCACACTATTGACTTTAGCTCCAAATCATTGTCTCTTGTATCTAAGGGACTAATGGGATACAGGTTAGACAAAGTCTTTGAAAAAATGCTGCTTTCTTAAATTAAATTAAATAAAAGTCAGAGTTTTTCATGGTAAAATAAGAATAGAGGAGGGCGTCCAAGGTGAGACGAGAGGGGTGATGGGATGAGAGAAAAGGTCTGTCAATCCATTCTTTACAATTCCCCTATCGGATATGCCTATGTCAGAGCTCTAACGGATGAACAAGGATTGGTTTGTGACTTTGAGGTCTTGGATGTGAACCGGGCTTTGGAGGAGTTAGTCGGGGCGAAAAGTGAGGAGATTGTCGGCAGGCGGGTCACCCGGCTCTTACCGGATCTGAAGGAGAGCAGGTGGGATTGGTTTGCCTATTACGGTGAGCTTGCCCTTGAGGGCGGGAATAGGGAATTTACTTATTATTCGGAAAAACTGGGCAAGTGGTTGCGCGTGCAGGCTTATGCCCCGGAAAAATACCATATTGTTCTCTTTCTTAACGACATTTCGCAAGAAATACGGCAAATCCGGGAATTGGATACCTTATTCAAGGTGTCGCCGGATTTGCTTTGCGTTTTAGGGCGGGATTACAGCATCACCAGGGTTAACAAAGCTTTTGAACAATTCGCCGGGAAGAAGGCGGAGGAACTGGTGGGCGCGGGACTCTTGAGTTTTACTTACCCGGCGGATCGGGAGTATACCCGGGCTAAACTGGAAGCTTTAGCGTCACAGGACGATCCTGTTAAGTTTGTCAATCGCCTTTACGGTCATGACGGGGCCTATCACTATCTGGAGTGGCACGGCTTAGCCCACGGTTCCCAGCTGTATTTGGCCGCCAGGGACATTACCCACAGCCGGATCGAACGGGCCTATTTCGAGGCGCTGTTTTTGAACAGCACCGATGCCATGCTTTACTTTGACCGGGAAACGAAGGTTTTTAATCTCAACAAGCAGTTTACGGAATTATTCGGTTATACATTAGAAGAGCTCAAGGGAGTGCCCTTGTGCCAGTTCTTCCCCCCTGAGCCGGAGGACGGGCCGGCGTTGTGCCAGCGGATCCTGCAAGGAGAGAGCGTCGCCCTGGAGACCGTCCGCATCAGTAAATCCGGCAGGCGCATTCCCGTGGCGGTGAAAGGGGGACCGGTCTATATCGACGGCGAGTTAAAAGGCGGTTTTGCCGTGTACACGGATATTTCCGAGCGAAAGGCTTATGAGGAGCACTTGAAGCACCTCAGTCTCCATGACCAGCTGACGGGGTTGTACAACCGGAATTTCTTTGAAACCCAGGTTAAAATCATTGAAAAAAGCAAGCGGTATCCCATTTCCGTTATCGTCTTTGACGTGGATGGCTTGAAACTGGTCAATGACACGCTGGGACATGCCCAGGGTGATAAGCTGCTGCAGCTGATTGCCAATGTGATTGCCAAATCCCTCCGGGCCAGTGATTTCCTGGCCCGCATCGGCGGCGACGAGTTCGTGGCGGTGCTGCCGGAAACCGATGAAGAAACGGTCCTCAAAATCGCCGACCGCATCAGGGCCAACATCCGGAAAGCCAATGAGGCATCCAAGGAGTTCCCCGTCAGCGTTTCCGTGGGTGCGGCAACGGCGGCAAACCACTATACCACCATCGAAGAAGTCTTGCGCAAGGCCGATGAAAGAATGTATCATGAAAAACTGGTGGAGAAACGGGGCACCAAGGGAGAAATGCTGGCTTTCCTGCTCAAGGCTTTAAGAGATATGAATGCCGGGAAAAATGAAACTTAAATTGTGCCCAAGTGGAACTTTTTCTCTTCCTCTTCTTTCCTTCAAATAGTTTTTATGGTATTATAGGATTGAGATGGCGGCAACGCTCCTGGTGGAAAGGGTCAGCAACCATGTTCTTAACTCAGGAAGAGATCTTCCTGTTCAACGAAGGAACTTTTTACCACAGCTATCTAAAATTCGGAGCTCATCAGGTTAAGTGGAACGGTATGACGGGAGTTCACTTCGCCTTGTGGGCTCCGAATGCTTATCGGGTCAAAGTGGTCGGGGATTTCAACGGCTGGCGGGGAGACAAGCATGAAATGCACCGGCGGGCCGGCGGGGTATGGACTCTCTTTATCCCGGGCCTGGCCGAGGGGGCATTATACAAATACGAAATTACGACGCCTGCGGGTGAAGTTTTCCTGAAGGCGGACCCTTATGCTTTCTACGGGGAACTGAGGCCCGGCACGGCTTCCATCGTTTATTCCCTGGACGGGTACCCCTGGCGGGACCACAAGTGGCTGAAGAAGCGCCGCCGGTCCCGGCAGAAGGCGAAACCCCTCAACATTTACGAAGTCCACCTGGGCTCCTGGAAGCGTAAACCCGGCGGGGACTTCTACAGTTACCGGGAGCTGGCTGAGGAACTGATTCCCTATGTCAAGGACATGGGTTTTACCCACTTGGAACTCTTGCCGTTAATGGAACATCCTTTTGACGGTTCCTGGGGCTATCAAGTGACGGGATACTATGCCGCCACCAGCCGGTACGGTACGCCCCGTGATTTGATGTATTTTGTGGATGAATGCCACCGGCATGGGCTGGGCGTGATCCTGGATTGGGTGCCGGGGCATTTTTGTAAAGATGCCCACGGGTTGGGACGCTTTGACGGTTCTCCTTTGTTTGAAGAAGAGGAGCACCGGGAATGGGGTACTTATAAATTCAACTTCCACCGGCGGGAAGTCTGGAGTTTTTTGATCAGCAACGCCGTCTTCTGGTTGGACAAGTTCCATGTGGACGGCCTGCGGGTGGACGGGGTTACCAGCATGCTGTATCTGGATTACGCTAAAGAGCCGGGGGCCTGGCAGCCCAACATCTACGGCGGCCGGGAGAACTTGGCCGCGGTAGCCTTCCTGCAGCAGCTGAACGAAACGGTAGCCCGTTATTTTCCCGATGTGCTCATGATCGCGGAAGAGTCCACCGCTTGGCCCAATGTTACCAAACCTCCCCGGGCAGGCGGGTTAGGTTTTCATTATAAATGGAACATGGGTTGGATGAATGATACTTTACAATACGCGGCCACGGATTTTCCCTGGCGGCGGGAAAGGCATCATCTCCTTACTTTTTCCATGATGTACGCTTTTGCCGAGGATTTCATCCTCCCCCTGTCCCACGACGAGGTGGTCCACGGCAAGAAATCCTTAATCGGCAAACTCCCCGGTGACTACTGGCGGCAGTTTGCGGGCCTGCGGTTGCTGTACCTGTATCAAATGTGCCACCCGGGGAAAAAGCTGCTTTTCATGGGCGGCGAACTGGGGCAGTTTATCGAATGGCGGTACTATGAAGGGTTGGAATGGTTCCTCCTGGCCTATCCCATGCACAGAAAATTGCGAGAATTCGTACGAAAGATCAACTGGTTATATCGTCAAGAAAGGTGCCTCTGGGAATTGGACGGCGGTTGGGACGGTTTTCAATGGCTGGAACCCAACAACGCAGCCCAGAGCGTCTACGTCTTTTTGCGGCGGGCCAAGGACGGCGCCTTCCTGCTGGTGGCTCTCAATTTCCAACCGGACTATTACCCCGTCTACCGGATCGGTGTCCCGGGCCCAGGCCGGTATGCGGAAATACTAAACAGCGATGATCCCCGGTACGGGGGATCCGGCCGGCTGAACCGGGAACCGGTAGAAGCGGAGCCGGTACCCTGGCAGGGACAGGAATACTCCATTGTCATCGAGCTGCCTCCTTTGGCAGGAGTTCTACTGAAACCCGTGCCTGCATAGCATTGATCTTGTGTGTGGTGAAGGAAGAAAGGAGGGCAGGGCGTGTTTGCTACGAAAGAAAGCTTTTGCGAAGCTTACCTGGCCAAATTTGCCGAAACCCACGGGAAATCCTTTGAGGAAAGCACCCCCTGGGAAAGGTATCAAACCCTGGTGCTCCTGGTGAAGGAATGGTTTGCGGAGAACTGGGTGGAGACCAACAATGCCTATACCAGGGACCAGGTGAAGCAAGTCTATTACTTTTCCATGGAATTCCTCATCGGGAAACTCCTGTCCTATTACCTGCTGAACCTGGATATCAAAGAGACGGTGGAGGCAGGTCTTAAAGACCTGGGAACCAGCCTGGCAGAATTGGCGGAAGTGGAAAAGGACGCCGGGTTGGGCAACGGGGGCCTGGGCAGGCTGGCGGCATGTTTCTTGGATGCCATGGCTTTCCTGGGTATCCCCGGGCACGGCAACGGCATCCGGTACAAGTACGGCCTGTTTCAGCAGAAGATTGTCAACGGCTACCAGGCCGAGGTGCCGGATAACTGGCTTAATAACGGTTATCCCTGGGAAATCAGGAAACCGGACAAGGCCGTGGTAGTTAAATTCAAAGGAGATGTCAAAATTAGCCTGGTGGACGGCAAGCTCACCTTCCGCCACGAGAATTATGAACCCATCCTGGCGGTACCTTACGATATTCCCATCGTCAGTTACGAGAATTACGGGACCATCAATACCCTCCGCCTCTGGAGTGCGGAGCCCATGGTGGAGGAATTTGACCTGGCCAGCTTTTACCGCGGGGAGTTCAGTAAAGCCCTGAGCTACAAGTCCGAAGTGGAGGCCATTTCCAATATCCTTTACCCCGATGACAGCAGCCAGGCCGGCCGGGAGCTCAGGCTGAAACAGGAGTATTTCTTCGTGGCTGCCGGTTTAGGTTCCATTGTGCGGCGGTACAAGAAAAAGAACGGCTCTTTGAAAGATTTCCACCGAAAAATTGCGGTACACATCAATGATACCCACCCGGCCCTGTGTATTCCTGAACTTATGCGGATCCTGATGGATGAAGAAGGCCTGGGATGGGAAGAAGCTTGGAACATTACCGTCAACACCATTTCCTACACCAACCATACCATTATGCCCGAGGCGTTGGAAAAATGGCCGGTGGATATTTTTAAATACCTACTGCCCCGGATCTACATGATTGTGGAAGAAATCGACCGGCGTTACCGGCTGGAGATGCAGGAAAAATTCCCCGGCAACCGGGAGCTCATCGAGCGGACGGCGGTGATCCGGGACGGGCAGGTCTGGATGGCCAATTTGGCGGTCATCGGCAGCCATGCGGTGAACGGGGTGTCGCGCCTGCATACCCGGATCCTCCAAGAACACTTATTGAAGGACTTCCACACCATCTATCCCTACAAAATCAACAACAAGACCAATGGAGTCAGCCACCGGCGTTTCCTCCTGGAAGCCAATCCTAAACTGGCGGCTTTGATTTCGGAAGCCATTGGGACCGGCTGGATCACCAGGGCGGAGGAGTTGGAAAAGCTGTTGGCCTACCAGGATGACGCAGCTTTTTTGGAAAAGCTGGCCCAAGTGAAACAGCATAATAAAGAGCAGCTGGCGGAAATCATTGCCGCCAAAATGGGTATCCGGGTGGATCCGGCTTCCGTTTTCGATATCCAGGTCAAGCGGATTCACGCCTACAAGAGGCAGCTCCTGAACGTACTGCGCATCATGGATTTATACAACCGGTTAAAGGAAAACCCGCAGCTGCCCATCCATCCTCACACCTTTATTTTCGGCGGCAAGGCCGCACCCGGCTATCACTACGCCAAAACCGTCATTAAGCTCATCAATACTGTAGCCCACAAAGTCAACCGGGATCCGGACGTAGCCGGCAAGATGAAAGTGATTTTCCTGGAAAATTTCAACGTCTCCTTAGCGGAAAAGATCTACCCGGCGGCGGAAATCAGCCAGCAGATTTCCACTGCCAGCCGGGAAGCTTCCGGGACGGGCAACATGAAGTTCATGCTCAACGGGGCCATTACGTTGGGCACCTTGGACGGGGCCAATGTGGAAATCAAAGAAGCCGTCGGCGAAGACAACATTTTTATCTTCGGTCTGAAAGCGGAGCAAGTGATGCAGTTTTACCGGAAAGGGGGGTACAATGCCTGGGAGGAATACCATGCTTATCCTCGTTTGCGCAAGGTAGTGGACCAGTTGATCAATGGTTTCTTCAGCGAGGCGGAAGGGGAGTTTCGGGTCATCTACGATTCCCTCTTACGGGATAATGATGAATTCTTCGTTTTAAAGGATTTTTGCCCCTACGTGGAAACCTGGCAGCGGCTGAACCAGCTTTACAGCAACCGGAGGACCTGGCAGAAAACTTCTCTCATCAACATTGCCAAAGGGGGCTTGTTTGCCGCCGACCGCACCGTGAAGGAATATGCGGAGGACATTTGGCGGGTTCCTTACCGTACCTGATCACGGGGAGAGGGAGGAAGGGAGAGGAGGAGAGAAAATGCCGAAAAAAGAGATTATCGCCATGTTACTGGCCGGAGGCCAGGGGAGCCGGTTAGGGGCCCTCACCAAAAAGATTGCCAAACCCGCCGTTTCCTTCGGCGGGAAATATCGCATCATCGATTTCAGCTTGAGCAATTGTGTGAATTCCGAGATCGATACGGTGGGAGTCCTCACCCAGTATAAACCCCTGCTATTAAATTCCTACATCGGCATTGGCACCGCCTGGGACCTGGACAATGCTTTCGGTGGGGTGCATATCCTGCCGCCTTTTGTGGGGGAGGACGGGGGCACCTGGTACAAGGGTACGGCCAACGCCGTTTACCAGAATATCGATTTTATCAACCATTATGATCCGGACTACGTGCTGATCATTTCCGGGGACCACATTTACCAGATGGATTACCGGTTAATGCTGAATTTTCATAAGGAAAAGAACGCGGACTTGACCATTTCCGTCATTGAAGTGCCCTGGCAGGAGGCTTCCAGGTTCGGGATCATGACTTGCGATGCCGGCGGCCGGATCGTGAAATTCAGTGAAAAGCCCGCCAAACCTGACAGTAATCTGGCTTCCATGGGCATTTACATTTTTAACTGGCCCGTACTGCGCCAAGCCCTGATCGAAGATGAAGAAAACCCGGCCTCGGAGCATGACTTCGGCAAAAATGTGATTCCCATGCTGCTGAACCAGGGCAAGCGGCTCTATGCCTACCGTTTTCAAGGTTACTGGCGGGATGTGGGCACCATTGAGAGCTATTATGAAGCCAACATGGCTCTTTTACGGGAGGAGCCGGAGCTGGATCTTTACGGGGGACCCAGGGTATTCTCCAACTCCGATGTGCTGGCGCCCCATTATTTAGGCCCCCAAGCCAAGGTGGTGGACAGCCTGGTCAGCAACGGGTGTATTGTCCTCGGTGAAGTGGTCAATTCCATCCTGGCACCGGGGGTTCTGATCGGGGAGAGAGCGGTAATCCGGGATTCCATTATCCTGCCGAATGCCGCGGTGGGAGAGGGAGCTCGTTTGTCCCGGGCCATTGTCATGGAAAGCGTGCGCGTGGAGCCGGGCTGCCTGGTCCAACCGGACTTGCCGGGCAAAATTGCCGTCGTGGATGAGCAGTTGTGCCAGGAGACTTTATCCTTCCGGGAAGCCCTGGCGTAGTACGGCTGAAAGCAGGAGGGGATGGAGATGGGACATGTTATCGGGTTAATTGACAGCGGTTGTCCCGCCGTGGAAATGATGGGATTGACCACCGGCCGGCCCCTGGGCGCGTTGCCCTTCGGGGGCAGGTACCGGCTGCTGGATTTTTCTTTATCCAATATGGTGAATTCGGGACTGCGGACCGTCGGCATCATCACTCCCTTTCATTACCGTTCGGTGCTGGACCACCTGCGGGCGGGAAAAGAATGGCTATTGGATCGGAAAACGGGCGGCTTGTTTATCTTGCCCGGTTACGGCAGGGAGGGCAAAAGCCTGCGGTTTTCTTTAAGGGATCTCGTTTTCAATGCCGATTTTTTCCACAAAGACCGGGCGGAGCATGTGATCATGAGCTGCAGCAACCTGGTGATTAACATTCATTTGGCGGAAGCCGTGGAGTTCCACGTAGGCGCCGGGGCTGACGCTACTTTGATCTACCTGGACGCTGCCGGTGCGGTACAGGAGGAACCGCAAGGGCTTTTTGTGGAGTCGGGGAAAGATGACCGGATCCGGGCCATTGAGGCAAAACCGGGGCCGGGGTACAAGTTGTTCCTCGACATGCTGGTCATCAGGAAGAAATTCTTATGGGAACTGCTCCAAAGCCGCGGGCCGGCGCCGGAGGTGGATTTGCTGGCCGTGCTGCGGGAGCTGCTGGCGGAGGCCAGGGTGCTCGGTTTTCCTTTCTCCGGTTATGTGGGCCGGGTGTACTCGGTACAGAGTTATTTCCGGTGCAGCATGGATTTGCTGCAGCCCCACATCCGGCAGGAGCTGTTCATGGGTCCCCGCCGGATCCATACGAAAATTGCCGATAACCCGCCCACCCGCTACGGCGCCCGGGCCCTGGTGACCAATTCCCTGGTGGCATCCGGCTGCAAAATTGAAGGACGGGTGGAAAACAGCATTATTTTCCGGAATGTGTATGTCAGTCCCGGTGCGGAGATCAAGAATTCCATCCTGCTGCAAAAAAGCTGGGTCGGGAAAAATGCCTGTTTAGAAAACACCATCCTGGATAAGTTCGTGCGGGTCAAGGACCGGGAGCAGCTGCAGGGGAATGAGGAAAGCCCGGTGGTGATTGCCAAGGCCGCCTTGGGAAAAACAGGGGGAGAGATCGCATGAAAGTACTGTTTTTGATTAGCGAAGCGGCACCTTTTGCCAAGACCGGCGGCCTGGGCGATGTGGGAGGCTCCTTGCCGCAAGCCTTAAATCGAATCCGGGGGGAAGTCAGGGTGATGATGCCCCTTTACGGCACCGTCCCCCATGAACTGCGGCAGGGGATGAGGCACGTGGCCGATTTCCCCGTCAGCTTGAGCTGGCGCCGGCAGCCGTGCGGGCTGTGGGAGTTGAAACACCGGGGCGTCCACTACTATTTCCTCGACAACGAGTACTATTTCGGGCGGCAGGGCCTCTACGGCTATCAGGATGATGCGGAACGATTTGCCTTCTTTAGCCGGGCTGCCCTGGCAAGCCTGGTCTACCTCACGGGCTTCCGGCCGGACCTCCTGCACTGCCATGACTGGCATGGGGCCCTGGTGCCGGTGCTGCTGAAAGAGTTTTACCGGCAGGACCCGTATTACTACGGGCTGAAGACCCTGGTGACGGTGCACAATTTGAAACACCAGGGCATACTGCCCCGGCACGCCCTGGGAGACCTGCTGGGACTGGGCGAAGGAACGCCGGCGGCCCGCCGGCTGGAACACCGGGGGGTCATTAATTTCCTCAAAGGAGGACTGCTGGCGGCGGATGGGATTACCACCGTCAGCCCCACTTATGCGGAAGAGATCCAGTATGCTTTTTACGGCGAAGGATTGGATCATATCCTGCGGGACCGGCGGGACAGGCTGTGGGGCATTCTAAACGGCATCGACACGGAGCTGTACAATCCCGCCCGGGACCCTTATATTTTCGCCAACTACACCGGTCCGGAAGGCAAAGGAGCCAATAAAGGGGCCCTGCAGCGGGAGTTCCGCCTGCCGGAAGAGGGCAGCATTCCCGTGTTGGCTTTTGTTTCCCGCTTAGTGCCCCAAAAGGGATTGGATCTCATCGCCCATATTTTGGATGAACTGCTGCAGGAGCCGATCCAGCTGGTGGTGCTGGGCAGGGGGGAGCAGCGGTATGAAGAGATGTTTCGCTGGTTTGCGGGGCGGTATCCCGACCGGGTGGGGGTGCGGATCGATTTTGATGAAGCCTTGGCCCGGCAAATCTATGCGGGGGCGGATATGCTGCTCATGCCTTCCCTGTTTGAGCCCTGCGGGCTGGCCCAGCTGATCGCCATGCGGTACGGCACGGTGCCCATTGTCAGGGAAACCGGCGGGCTGAAAGATACCGTGATCCCTTATAACCAGTACACCGGGGAAGGCACCGGTTTCAGCTTTGCCAATTATAACGCCCATGAACTCCTGTTCACCGCCCAAAGGGCCATCCGGATTTACCGGGAAGAGAAGGAGACCTGGCACAGGCTCCGGAACCAGGCTTTCCGGCAGGACTTCAGCTGGCATAACTCCGCCGGTCAATACCTGCAATTGTACGACCGGCTGCTGCAAGGAGCGGTGTAACCCCAAAAGGTGGTGGAACTTTGCCCGGGATGAAGGTTTGCCATGATTCACACAGCTCTTTTTACCGCAGCCCCTTTGGGGCCGTGCCCTGTCAAAGTACGGTCCGGCTGCGGTTAACGGTGGAGGGGCCGGAACCCCTGAAAGAGTGCCGGCTCCGCCTGTGGGAGGAAAGAGCGGGGAAAGAGGTGCTCCTCCCCATGCAGGCGACGGCGGTGGAAAGAACGGGAAATACGGTCCGGCAGGTGTTTGAAGCCGGTTACCGAGCCCCCGCCGAGCCCGGCCTGGTGTGGTATCATTTTCACCTCCACCTGGCAGACGGGTTGCTGTATTACGGCAACAACCGGGACGGGCTGGGAGGAGAAGGAGCCTTGTACCCCCATGAGCCTCCCGGTTACCAGATCACCGTGTTCCGGCCCCATCAAGTCCCCACCTGGCTAAAACGAGGGGTGATGTACCAGATCTTTGTGGATCGTTTTTACCGGGATGAAGAGTATTTCCTGGAGGCGGGCAGGAAACGGCTGGCCCAGCAGCAAGGGTTGTGGCAGGCGGATTGGTACGACACTCCTTTTTATATCAAAGATGCCGCCGGCCGGGTGACCCGCTGGAACTTCTTCGGCGGGAATCTGCCGGGAATCAAGGCGAAATTGGATTACCTGCAGGAGCTGGGGGTGACGATTCTATACTTGAACCCCATTTTTACATCCTCCAGCAACCATAAATACGACACCGGCGATTATTTAAGCATCGATCCCCTGTACGGCGATGAAGCCATCTTTGAGGAACTGGTCCGGGAGGCGGCCCAACGGGGGATTAAGATCATTTTAGACGGCGTCTTCAGCCATACGGGGGCGGACAGCATTTATTTCAACAAATACGGCCGCTACCCCGGCGTCGGCGCCTTCCAATCGCCGGAGTCTCCTTATTACCGCTGGTATCTTTTCCGGCAGTACCCCCAGGTATACGAGTGCTGGTGGGGTATTGACGCGCTCCCCAATGTCAATGAAATGGAGCCATCCTACCGGGAATTCATCTACGCCGGGGAAAACAGCGTGGTCCGGCACTGGATGAAAAAAGGGGTGAAAGGCTGGCGCCTGGACGTGGCCGATGAACTGCCCGATGCCTTTATCAAAGAACTGGGGCAGGCGGTGCGGTCCCTGGACCCGGAAGCGGTTTTGATCGGGGAAGTATGGGAGGATGCTTCCCATAAGATCAGTTACGGGAAGAGGCGGGAGTACCTTTGGGGGGAAGAACTGGATGCGGTGACGAACTATCCATTGCGGGCCATTTGGCTGGATTTTCTCCTGGGCCGGGCGGACGCGGCCCGTTGCCATCGCCGGGTGATGAGTCTTTATGAGAACTATTCCCGGGAGCACTTTTACGCGGCCATGAATTTGATCGGCAGCCACGACCGGGCCCGGGTTTTGACCCTGCTGGGGGAAGCGCCGGCGGAAGGAGAATTAACGGAGGCGGAGCGGGAACAATACCGGCTGCCCCCGGCGCAAAGACGGCTGGCCGTCAGCCGCCTGAAGCTTCTCTCCTTAATGCAGTTGACTTTTCCCGGGGTACCCTGTATTTACTATGGCGATGAAGCAGGCCTGGAAGGCTACTCGGATCCTTATAACCGGGGGACCTACCCCTGGGGGCGGGAGGACCGGGAACTGCTGGATTGGTACAAGCGGGTGGTGAAGCTCAGGCATGAATATGAGGTGTTGACGGAGGGAGAATTCCAGTCTTTTTACCAGGGGGAGGATGTTTACGGTTTTAAGCGAAGGGGTCCAAAGGAAGAAATCATCGTCCTGGTGAACCGGCATGTTTCCCAACGGCGGCGGGTGATGCTGGCCCCGCCGGGCGGGGACGGGGAAACCGGTGGGGCGCTGGAACTCTTGGAAGGAACGGTCATTGATGCTGTGCAGGGCCCCGTGGAGCTGGACTTGCCGCCTTTGGGTGCGAAAGTGATCTATTATAGGAAAAAGAAAGCCTATGGTAAGAGAGGCCCCGCCCTTCCCCGGAGGGCCGGGGTGCTGCTGCCGGTGACGGCCCTTCCTTCCGCCTGGGGTATCGGGGACTTAGGGGAGAACGCGTACCGGTTCATCGATTTCTTGCAGGCGGCCGGGCAGGGCATCTGGCAGGTCCTGCCCTTGAACCCTTTGGGAGAGGGCAATTCCCCTTATTACAGTCCCGGTGCCTTTGCGGGCAATCCTTTGCTGATCAGCCCGGAACAGCTGGTGGCCTGGGGGCTGCTGCTGCCGGAAGAAGTCCGGCAGGCCCTGGCGGGAATCGCCGGGGGGTTGAAGGCGGGGCGCGTCAATTATGCCCTGGCCAGAACCGTGAAAGACAAATTATTCCGGCAAGCTTTTGCCCGGTGGCGGGAAGGAGGGACGCGGGGTGCCGGGGGAAGCCTGGCCCCATTGGGGTCCCATTACGAAAAGTTCCTTCAAACCCAAGCTTACTGGTTGGAAGATTACTGCCTGTACACGGCTTTGAAGGGGGAATTCGGCGGTGCTCCCTGGTATGAGTGGGAGGAGGACCTGGCCCGGCGCCGGCCGGAGAGCCTGGCCCGGTACCGCCGGGAGCTCCGGGAAGAGATCGCCTACCAGGCGTTCCTGCAGTTTCTCTTCCGTTATCAATGGGACCGGCTCAAATCTTATGCCCGGCAAAAAGGGATCCTCCTGTTCGGGGACCTGCCCATGTATGTGGCCCCGGACAGCTGCGATACCTGGGCGCACCGGGAATTGTTTGCCCTGGATGCCCAGGGAAAGCCCGCTCAGGTAGCGGGCGTGCCCCCCGATTACTTTTCCGCGACCGGGCAGTTGTGGGGCAACCCCTTATACAACTGGGAGCGCTTGGGGCAGGAAGGATTTGCCTGGTGGGTGCGCCGGGTGCGCCATGCCCTGCAGTTCTTCGACTATCTCCGGTTGGACCATTTTCGGGGTTTTGAAGCCTACTGGGAGCTGCCGGTGGGCGCCGGGTCCGCCGCGGCAGGGCGGTGGCGGAAGGGACCGGGAAAGA
The DNA here is from genome assembly GCA_012840125.1 of Clostridia bacterium. Classification (NCBI taxonomy): domain Bacteria; kingdom Bacillati; phylum Bacillota; class Clostridia; species Clostridia bacterium. The sequence goes on from DULZ01000026.1 coordinate 57,038, forward strand.
GGTTTTTTGAAGTATTGGAGGAAGCTTTAGACGGTCTGCCCCTGGTGGCCGAAGACCTGGGGTTTATCACGCCGGAAGTGGCGAACCTGAAACACATTTTTCAACTGCCGGGGATGAAGGTATACCAGTTCAGCCAGGCGGAAATGCTCGCCGGGGGAGAACGGCAGGTGGTGTACTACACCGGTACCCATGACAACGATACCCTCTGGTCCTGGGGCGTGGAAAATAATTTTCCCGGGATCGGGGAAACATGCCAGGTAGAGGCCATGACGCCGCAAGAGTACTGTGCCTCAATTATTGGGCAGCTGTATCTCACCCCGGCCGCCTGGGTCATCGTACCCATGCAGGATATCCTGGGACTGGGACGGGAAGGGCGGATGAATGTGCCGGGAACCCTTACCGGCAACTGGGAATGGCAGTTGGACTGGGGGCTGGTGACCGGAGCAGTGACCCAGTGGCTGGGACAGCTGGCCGCTGCCAGCGGGCGGCTGGAGGGCCCGGCCATGGGAACGTCCGGGCCAGATTTACGACGTTAACGGAGGTCAGCATAAGTGTGGGATAGGTATAAAAAATATTTATTTCATGACGGGGACCTGGGCTTGATACTGGATATCAGCACGGTGCCTTTTCCCGATGATTACATACCATCCATGGCTCAGTCCATGGCCCGCGTTTTTACTCATATGAAGGAACTGGAAGGGGGAGCCCTGGCCAACCCCGACGAAGACAGGATGGTGGGGCATTACTGGCTGCGGGCGCCCCACTTGGCTCCCCGGGCAGAGATCCGGGAGGAAATTGAAGCGGCGATACGCTCCGTGAAAGAGTTTGCCCGCCGGGTTCATACCGGTCAGGTGACAGGGCAAAAGGGACGTACCTTTGTTAATTACCTGCTGCTGGGCATCGGGGGATCCAGCCTGGGGCCCAGGTTTGTTTCCGAGGCCCTGGGCGGTAAAGGGGATAAGATGAGAGCCCACTTCATCGATAATACGGATCCCGACGGTTTTGACCGGGTGTTCGCCCAGCTGGAAGACGATTTGGACCGGACTTTAGTCATCGTGATCTCGAAGAGCGGTTCCACCATCGAGACGAGGAATGCCCTGGAAGAAACCCGGCTGTTATACCAAGCCGCCGGGCTGGACCTGGCCCGGCATGCGGTCAGCATAACCCAACAGGGGAGCAAATTGGACCGGCTCAGCCGGGAGGAGAACTGGCTGGCCTCCTTTCCCATGTGGGATTGGGTGGGGGGCAGGACTTCCGTCATGTCGGCGGTGGGCTTGCTTCCCCTGGCCCTGCAGGGGATTGATATCGAGGGCTTGCTGGCGGGAGCCCGCCGGTGCGATGCCGCCTGCCGCCGGGAGCAGGTTGAGGCCAACCCGGCCGCTTTGATGACCCTGATGTGGTACTGGGTGACCCAAGGCCGGGGAGGCAAGCAGCTGGTGATGCTGCCCTACAAGGATCGCCTGGAGCTGTTGACCAAGTACCTGCAGCAGTTGGTGATGGAGTCCCTGGGCAAGGAACAAGACCTGGCAGGGAACACAGTCCACCAGGGGCTGGCCGTGTTCGGCAACAAAGGGTCCACGGACCAGCACTCCTATGTGCAGCAGCTGCTGGAAGGACCGGATAATTTCTTTGTCACTTTCATCCAGGTGTTGCGGGAACGGGAAGGGGCATCTCCCATCGTCGGGGAAAACAGCACTAGCGGCGATTACCTGCAGGCCTTTTTGATGGGCACCCGGAAAGCCCTGGCCATGAAAGGCAGGGCCTCTTTTACCATAACCATCGAAGCCCTGAACAGTTTCACCTTAGGAGTGCTGCTGGCCTTGTTCGAAAGAACGGTGAGCATGTATGCTTGCCTGGTCAATATCAATGCGTATCACCAACCGGCGGTGGAACTGGGGAAAACCGGCGCCGGGGAGATCATCGCCTTGAAAAATGAGCTCTTGTCCTACCTGCGGCAGCACCCGGGACGCAAATTCCGGGCTGAAGAACTGGCGGCGGCCCTGGGCCGGGTACAGGAGACGGAGCTGGTGTTCCAGCTGCTGTTGTACCTGGCCGCCAATGACAGCCGGGGCGTGCAAATGGAAAAGGACCGGAGTTTTGCCATGAGTTATTTCTCTTACCACCCGGGAACTGCCGCCGGGGGTTCTAACTAGGAGCCGGTGATCTTTTGCCAGGCCACCCAAGCGGCGCCTTGCAGGGGAGCCTGTTCTTCGAGAATAACGTAAACGGGGACTTTTTCCACCAGAGTCGTAAAGCGCCCCTTTTGCAAGAAGCTTTGCAAGAAGACCCCCTCGCGGAGTTTCGGGAGGATTTTCGGTGGAATTCCCCCACCCAGGTAAATGCCCCCAAGGGCCAAGGCCCGCAGGGCCAGGTTGCCTGCTTCCGCCCCCAGGATGCGGGTGAAGATCTCCAAAGCTTCCTGGCAGGTGGGGCATGCGCCGGTTAAGCCGCGCCGGCTGATCTCCTCCGGCGAGGGCAAAGGTTCCGGCAGGGGTTCGCCGCGGCGGCTGCCGAGAAAACGGTAAATATTGACGAGCCCCGGACCGGACAGGAGCCTTTCATAACTGACATGGTCGTAGTCTTTTTGCAGAAAGCGCAGCAGGTCGATGTCGATTTCCGCCTGGGGGGCGAAATCAGCGTGGCCGCCCTCCGTGGGGTAGACATCCTTGCCGGCCAGGATGAGGGCTTCGCCTAAGCCGGTGCCGGGGGCCAGGACGGCTTTATTGAGGGAGACCCTGCCGCCGTCCACCGGCCTGCCGGCGTAGAGGCAGAAGCAATCTTGTTCCTCCGTCGACAGGATCCAGTGGCCCAGGGCCTCCAGGTCATTGATGAAAGCCAGGCGGGGGATGAAGCTGAGCTGTTTTCTCACCTGATCCGGGTGGATAGTCAAGGCCAGGTTGGTGAAGGTGTAAGCGGGACCGTACACGGGAGCGGCGACGGCAAAGCAAGCCGCCCCGATGTCCTGCCGGTCCTGGGTGTGAGCAGTTTCTTCCAGAAAGCGCAGGACGGTGGCGGCCAGGGAGGAAATCCCCTGGCTGGGATAGGTCCGGTCTACCACCGGGAAGGGTTTCCCGTCCCGGATGTCAAAGAGAGCAAGTACCGTTTTAGTACCGCCGATGTCACCGGCTAGCAGCATCATGATCACCTGCCGCGTGGTTTTGCTATGATTATATACCAGGTGGATGCTGGAAAAAAGGGCGGGAGAGGCCGGTGCACGGGAAAGAAAAGGTGGAACGAAACCAAGAGGAGTGGACGGTATGGACAATGCTGCCATTCAAGCTAGAGTAAAATACTGGACGGAAAATGATTATTTTGATCCTGCCACCAGGGAGGAGATTTTGAACATAAAAGACCCGCAGGAACTGGCGGAACGTTTTTGCTGTGATTTGGAGTTTGGCACGGCGGGTATCAGGGGGATTCTCGGTGCCGGTACTAACCGGCTGAATATCTATTGGATCAGGCGGGTGGCCCAGGGATTGGCGGATACCATTAAAGAAGCGGGGGAAGAAGCGGTGCACCGGGGGGTGGTGATTGCCTACGACTGCCGCCGCTGTTCCCCGGAGTTTGCCAGGGAAAGTGCCCTGGTGCTGGCGGCCAACGGCATCAAGGTTTATCTCTTTGACAGCCTGCGGCCCACCCCGGAACTGTCTTTTGCCATCAGGCACCTGGGCACCATAGCCGGGATGATGATTACAGCCAGTCACAACCCGAAAGAATACAACGGCTGTAAAGTGTACTGGGAAGACGGCGGCCAGGTGCCGCCGGAGCAGGCGGACCGGATTGTGGCCAAGATGAAAGAACGGGCCGGCTGGATCGTAGACACCATTTCCGAGGAGGAAGCCCGGGCCAGGGGGCTGCTGGTGACCGCCGGGGAAGAAGTGGATGCCGGTTACCTGGCGGCAGTCAAAAAGCAGCTTTTGAACCTGCCTTTAGCGAAAGAGAGGGGCAAGCATTTATCCCTGGTGTTTACACCTTTACACGGCAC
>DULZ01000027.1 GCA_012840125.1 Clostridia bacterium
AGCACATTCCCACGGTGGTGGTGGGACAGGAACAGGCCGATCTCTTTAACCGGGATCCCCAGAACCTGACCTACATGAAACATGCCCTGGTAGCCGAAACCACCGAAGCCGCCATGGAGTTTGCCTATAAGGTTACCGGCACGAGGAAAGTGCTGGTTTTCGACGGGGCCATGGGCGGTATCAACGTGAGCGAACCTTTGGCGGAACTGCTCCTCCAAAAAGCGCCGGTAGTCAGCGAGAGGGTGGAGAACGAGCTTTTACCCAAGTGGCTGCGGCAGCGGGGCGTGGGCAGGTAAAGGAAGCCGCCCGCCCCACCGTCGCGGGGCAGGCTTAAATACCAAAAGGCAATTTATCGAGGAAAGGAGCGCAGGACGTGAGCGTGCAGTATTACTCTCCCAGCAGTCTGAGCGAGACATTGGAACTTCTGGAGCGTCACAGCAGCTACAAACTAGTGGCGGGGGGAACGGATCTGGTTCCCTGGATGAATTTAAGAAAACTAAAAAATTGCGAAGGTTTCATCTACATCGGCAATGTCTCGGAAATGAAAAAAATCGTGGAGCATGGCGATCACATTTTCGTGGGTGCCCTGGCTACCCATGCGACCATTGCCGATTCCGAAGTGATGAAACAAAAGGCCTACAATGCCTGGTACGCCAGCTATCACATGGGTACGCCGGCCATCCGCAACACCGGAACCGTCGGCGGCAACCTGGTCAATGCTTCCCCGGCGGGCGACAGCTGCGTGGCTTTGCTGGCCGCCGGTGCCGTGGCGCATGTCAAATCCCGGCAGGAAAACAGGATGATACCCCTGGACGAGTTCTTTGTGGACAAAGGAAAAACAGCTTTAAAACCTGGGGAAATCCTCTACGGTGTGTCCCTGCCCCTGGCAGCCCCAGGTGTGAAAAAAGGCTGGTCTTTCCAGAGGAGCGGTACCTTGAAGGGGAGTTCTACGGCCATCATTAACCTGGCGGTAGAAATGGAACAGGACAGGGAAGGCATTTGCCGGGCTTGCCGCATTGCCGCCGGCGCCGTGGCTCCTGCACCGGTGCGCCTGTACCGCTTGGAAGAAATCTTCGCCGGCAAGAAAGTGGACATGAGCTTAATCGAACAAGCCGTCAATGAGATCGACGACCATATTCATCCTATTGATGACACCTATGCCACCGCCTGGTACCGGCGCAAGGTCATTAAGGTGCTCCTCAAGAGAGCCCTGGTCGAGGCCGGCGGCCTGGCAACTGAGCTGAAGGAGGCTTAAAGCAATGGAAGTGAGATTTGTCTTAAATGGCAGGGAAGTAAAAGTAGACGTCAAGCCCACTGCTAACTTAGCCGATGTCTTGCGCCAGCAGCTGGGGGTCACCAGCGTGAAGAAGGGCTGTGAAACCGGGGACTGCGGGTCCTGTGCCGTTTTGCTGGATGGGGAACTGGTGAACTCTTGTATCGTGCTCGCTCCCACAGTAGAGGGCAAGAGCGTGACCACCGTGGAAGGCCTCATTGTCAACGGTGAAATGGATGCTATTCAGAAAAGCCTGGTGGAGCATCACGGTACCCAGTGCGGTTTCTGCACCCCCGGTATGGTGCTGGCTATCAAGGCCTTGCTGAATAAGAATCCCAAGCCCACCGAACAAGAGATCCGCCGGGCCATTTCCGGTAACCTCTGCCGCTGCACCGGTTACCAGAAGATTGTCGAGGCTGTCAAGAGTATTACAGTGTAGGGAGGATAGATCATGGGAAAAGTAATTGGCCAGAGGATTCCCTTATATGATGCCTATCGCCACGTGGCAGGGCAGACGAAATACGTGGACGACATTTACCTGCCCGGAATGCTCTATGTCAAAACAGCGAAACTCCCCGTGCCCCATGCCCGCATTTTAAATATTGATACCAGTGCGGCCGAAAGAGTGCCGGGAGTGGCAGGAGTCATCACCTATAAAGATGTGCCCAACAATTACTGGGGGCCCTTTGTGCAAGACCAACCGGTGCTGCCTGACAAGTACGTCCGGTATTTGGGCCAGCCGGTAGTGGCCATTGCCGCCGTGGATGAAGATACCGCTCAGGAAGCGGCGGAAAAAGTGAAAATTGATTACGAAGAATTACCCCCTGTATTCGACCCCGAAGAAGCCATGCAGCCGGGAACTCCCGAGGTCCACGAAGGCGGCAATATTGCCAAACTCGGCGGCCATGACGCGGTGATGGTGCGCCTGGGCGACGTGGAGAAAGGCTTTGAGGAGTCAGACTACATTATTGAGCATAGATTCCGTACCGGCATGAACGAACATGCCTTCTTGGAACCCCACTGCAGTGTGGCTGAAGCTGATGCCAACGGCCATGTGACCATTTACACCGCCAGCCAGACTACTTCCTGGCACCAGTTCTTGATCGCCGGGGTGCTGGCAAAGCCAGTCAGCGACATACGGATCGTAGCCAGTCCCCTCGGCGGCGGCTTTGGCGGTAAGTCCAACCCGTCCACGGAGTTCGTGTGCGCCCTTTTGGCGGAGAAGACCGGTAAACCGGTGAAATGGCGCTGGACCCGGGAAGAAGAGTTCTTGATTTCCACCGTGCGCAGCGCCGACATCATGTATATGAAGACCGGATTCAAGAAAGACGGCACGCTGGTCGCCCGCCAAATCAAATATATCCAAGATACGGGCGCTTACAACGACTTCGGTACCTACGGGATGCTGAAATTAACCTCGCAAATTAACGGCCCGTACCGGGTGCCCAATGTCTGGTTTGACGGTTATGTGGTTTATACCAACAAGCAAGTCGTGGGTCCCATGCGGGGTTACAGTATCACCCAATCTGTTTCCGCCAACGAAACACAAATGGAAATGATCGCCGAGATAACCGGTCTGGATCCCATTGAAGTAAGAAGGAAGAATCTCTTCACAGACGGCGATATCCTCCCGACCCAGCAAGTGCTTGAAGCAGTAGGCGCCAGGGAGACATTAGAAGCGGTTATCGAGGCGTCCGGCTGGTATAAAAAATAAGGTGGAGGAGGTACTGACTGATGATTAGACGGGGTAGAGGAGTTGCAGTAACGATCCATTCCTCGGGTTTGACCGGAGGTAATGACCCCAGTGAAGCTATTATACGGTTACACGTAGACGGATCGGTAACAGTGAGCATCGGCTCGGTAGATATGGGGCAGGGTGTGAAAACCATCGCCCGCCAGTTAACGGCGGAAGTGTTGGAGATGGATCCGAAGCTGGTGAAAGTAATCGCCGGCGATACGGATCCAGACCCCATGTGTACCGGCCAGTTTGCCAGCAGGACCACCCTGGTTTGCGGCAATGCGGTGAAGAAGGCGGCGGAAGACTTGAAATACAAAATCATGCAGTATGCCGCCGCCAAATTCCAAACACCCATGGAACAACTGGTATACAGTGACGGCGTCATTGCCTCGGCGGTAGAACCCGGGAAGCGGATCACTTTGCCGGAATTAGCCGGTGAAGCTTGCTGGGTGGCTCAGGATGCCTTGATCGGTGTGGGGCGGCACTGCCCGGTCTTCCCGCCCCGGGATATGGAAACGGGTAAGGCGGACTTTTTCCAAGCCCTCCAGTACTGCGCTTGTGTAGCGGACGTGGCGGTGGATGACGAGACCGGTGAGGTCGAAGTAGAGAAGCTGTACGTGGCTTTGGAAATGGGTAAAGCCCTCAACCCCTTGCTCTTGGAAGGGCAGATCGAAGGCGGGGCCAGTTTCGGCGTAGGCTTCGGTTTATCAGAAGATATCCTGCCGTATTATCCCTCCATCGAGCACATGCGCACCAGCTTCCGGGAGTACCGGATTCCCACGGCCTTGGATATGCCGCCGGTGGAGAGCGTGCTGGTGGAGAAGCCGAGTTCCTTTGGTCCCTTCGGTGCTAAAGGCTGCGGCGAGATCGTGGTGAACCCGGTGGGCCCGGCCATCGTCAACGCCGTTTCCAATGCTCTGGGCGGGGTGAGGTTCTTCGAGTTACCTTTAACCCCGGAGCGGGTGCTCCGGGCCTTAGAAGAGCATGAGAAAGCCGAGGCATGCCAAAAATAAAACTATTAATCAAAAGGAGGCATTTCCCGTATGAAATTAAAAGTGCCTTATGAAACTGCCGAAGACCGCGGTGTATTCCTGGAACTGGAGGTAGACGAGAAAAACCTGGTGGCCAGTTTCATCCCCCAAGAGCAGCCGGCCTTGCCCTCCGTTGCGAAAGCGGTGGCGGAAGCGGTAGAAAACCCCATCGGCAGCAAGAAACTGTCCGAACTGCTGGTTGGTGCCAAGAAAGTAACCATTATTACCGAAAACCAGTTTCGCCAGGCTCCAGTGCAGGAAGTCCTGCCGGTGCTGATCGAAAAGGCTAAAAACGCCGGCGCCGAGGTCACCATCGTCATCGGATGTGGTAAGGTGCCCACCTTAAGCCCGGAGGAAATCGAAGAAAAACTGGGCAGCGAGATCGTAAAGAGCGGTATCGAGGTGTACTGCAATGACGTTAGCAAACCGGAGAATTACGTCTTTAAAGGTGTTAGCACTGCCGGTACCCCGGTCTGGATTCACCGGAAAGTGGCCGAGGCGGACGTGATTCTTACCGTCAGCACCACCCAGGCTACCTTGTGGGGCTACGGCGGCTCCGGCATGATTATCCCGGCGGTAGCCAGTAATGAAACCATTGAAATCAACCACGTGATGTCCCTGGCCCCGGACTGCGTGCCCGGCAATAATGACTGCCAGATGCAGTTGGATAAGTATGAAGCCGGCCGCCTGGCAGGGGTAGCCATGGGCATTAACATGATTGTGAACAACCAATTTGAAGTTACCTATGTCAATGCCGGTGACTTTGTGGAAGCCCATAAAGAAGCCGTGAAAGTTTATGACAGCGTTTACCGGTTCAAAGCTGACGCCTTTAAGGAACAGAAGGCTGATATCGTCATCGCCGGTTCCACGGCGCCGACGGATCACCTGTTCTTCCATACCGGCTGGGCCATTGTCAACTGCTTGCCCATTTTGAAACCCGGCGGAACGGTCATCTTCACCTCCCCGTGCCCGGGCTACGGCTCCTGGCCAGGCTTTGCCCTGTTTGATCTGGTAAAGGACTTCATGCCGCCTACTCCTGAGAATAATGAAAAAGCCCTGAAGGCTTTCTACGACCATTCCCGGGAGCTGTGGGCCGGATGCATCTGGTACAAGATTTATGAGGCCATGCTCCATGCCGATTACTACATCGTGACCCTTCCGGAAAACCTGGACATGGCTCGTGACTTCGGCTTCACCGTTTATGACAGCGTAGAGAAGGCTTATCAAGATGCCCTGGCTAAGCACGGCGCTGATGCCCGGGTGGCCTTCGTGCCCTTCGGCCGCTACACTGTATTGGAAGCTTAACTGAGGTTTTGTTTTCCGGGTACAGGCAAAGCTTTTGCCTGTACCCGGAAATGTAATGGCCCGGCCGCGGTTCCTCCCAGGAGCCCAGCATTCCGGTAGGTAGGGTTGGGAGCCCGATCCGGGAACTCAGCGGCCGGCATTTTAACCTGATAAATACCAATATGGCGCCCCTGGGTTGCTAGGGGCCGTCTTCGTGTTTGAGGAAGCTTAGTGGAATTGGACGGCTGTTCTATGCAGTAGTGGGCAGGTCATATCTAGTTTGAAGAAGCGGGTGGTAAGTTCATGAAAATTGCCTATTTCGACTGTTTTTCCGGTATCAGCGGCGACATGTGCCTGGGGGCGTTGCTGGCTAACGGACTATCCTTGGAAGAGCTGGTGGCCGGATTAAGAACCCTGCCTTTGGAAGGGTGGGAATTGGAAGTGCGGCAAGTCCAGCAGCACGGCATTGGAGCGGTGGACGTAGAAGTCCGGGTATCCGGGCCCCAACCCCACCGGCACCTGGCCGATATCCTGTCCGTGATCGACGGCAGTCCCCTCCCGGCGCCGGTGCGGGAAAAAGCGGCGGCTGTTTTCCGGCGCCTAGCCGCAGCAGAAGCGAAAGTCCATGGCATCTCTCCCGAAAAGGTCCATTTCCATGAAGTAGGGGCGGTGGATGCCATTATCGATATCGTCGGAACCGTGCTGGGATTGCACCTGCTGGGTGTGGAGCGGGTGATGGCTTCACCTCTGCCTTTGGGCTCCGGTTGGGTGGAATGCCATCATGGCAAGCTGCCGGTACCGGCCCCGGCCACCGGTTACTTGCTCCAAGGTTTTCCCGTGTACGGCACCGAAGATCAAGCCGAGTTGGTAACCCCCACCGGGGCGGCCCTCATCACCACGTTGGCCGAAAGTTTCGGGCCTTTCCCGGCCATGCATTTGACCAGCGTGGGTTTTGGCGCCGGCAAGACCCAGCTTTCTCATCCTAATCTCTTGCGGGTGGCGCTGGGTGAGGTCAGCGACGCCGAAGCGGAAAAAAAAACCATGAGAGTATCCTCGTGATCGAAACAACCATTGACGATATGAATCCCGAATTTTTCCCGGCCCTGATGGAACAAGTCCTGGCCACCGGAGCCGTGGACGCCTTTTTTACTCCGGTGCAGATGAAAAAAGGCCGGCCGGGGATCCTTTTTACCGCCCTGTGCCCGGAGCACCGACTGGCGGCGGTGGCGGCCGCTATCTTTGCCCATTCCAGTACCCTAGGTTTGCGTTTCCGCCGGGAGGAGCGGCTGGTTTGCCGGCGGCGCTTCATGGAAGTGCCAACTCCTTATGGGCCGGTGACGGTAAAAGTAGGCTTTTATCATGATCCCGAAGGACGAGCCCTGACCAATGTGGCTCCTGAATACGAAGCCTGCCGCCGGGCGGCCCAGGCCGCCGGCGTGCCGGTGAAGGAAGTCTACGCCGCCGCCGTGGCGGCAGCCCGGGAGGTACAGGGCCTTTAGCAGGCCGCTCTCGTTTGCCTACCCCGTGCACAGCCAGAAAGGAATTTGCACAGGTGAAGCGAAGTACTATCAAGATAGCGGAATACCTTACGGTCGTACCGGACGACAGGTTTACGATGTAAGGGGGATGTAAAAAGTGGAAAAGACTTCCCAAATCAAGTCGGTAGCCAAGGCATTAAAAATCATTGATGTACTGGCCGAAGCGCAGGGGGAACTGGCTCTGCACGAAATTGCCGCCAAGCTGGGGGTGGCCAAGAGTACGGTGCACGGGCTGCTTTCCA